>NZ_CP097457.1:300000-456890 GCF_024029895.1 Buchnera aphidicola (Periphyllus lyropictus) | reverse complement strand
AAATTAAAGAAGTTCAAATGCATCCTTTTAAATATAAATTTTCTCATATTGATTTTTTAAGAGTTTAATGTTAAATAAGTTATAGAAAATTTGTTATAAATAAAATATTTTTTACTTAATTTATTAATATAGATTTTTAAATTTATAAAAGTTAAAATAATAATTGATATTTTTTATATCAACAATTATATTTATAAATAAAATAATATTTTTATATTTTCTAATTTATATTTATTAAAAATAATAATATTATTTAATAAAACTTATTTTTTATTTTTATAATATAAAGTTTATATTTTATTTTTTATATTATAGAGAAAATGTATCGATGATAAAAAATAAATTTTTTTCTAATAAATTTTTTTATAAAAAAAATTTTGGTCAAAATTTTTTAAAAGATAAACAAGTTATAAAAAAAATTATAAATGTTATTAATCCTAAAAATAATGATTTAATAATTGAAATAGGTCCAGGATTAGGTTCTTTAACTATTCCTTTATGTTCTATTTTAAAAAAATTAACTGTAATTGAAATAGATCGAGATATTTTAAATTTTTTTTTAAATAAAAAATTTTTTCATAAATTAAATTTTCATTTATTAAATGTTTTATATTTTAATTTTTTAGAATTTTATTTAAAAAATAAAAAAAAAAAAATAAGAATTGTTGGAAATTTACCATATAATATTTCAACTAAATTATTATTAAATTTAATAAAATATTTTAAAGTTTTTAAAGATATGTATTTTATGTTTCAAAAAGAAGTAGCTGATCGTATTCTTTCTTTTCCTAATACAAAGTTATATGGACGTTTAAGTATTATTGTTCAATATTTTTTTAAAGTAAAAAAAATTTTAGATGTTTCTTCTAATTCTTTTTTTCCTAAACCTAAAGTAAATTCTACATTTTTAAAATTTATACCACGAAAATCTTTTTCAAAATTATTATTTGATATAAATATTTTTAGTAAAATTACTAATTTAGCTTTTAGTCAAAGAAGAAAGATTTTAAAACATAGTTTAAAAAAAATATTTTTACAAGATACTTTAATTTTTTTAAAAATTAATCCAAAATTGCGTGCAGAAAATTTATCTATAAAACAATATAGTATATTAACAGATTATTATATTAAAAATAAATTTAGTAATTAATGTTTTTTTTTTTATTTTTTCTTTTTTTTATGTTATTTTTGTTTTTTTTTAAAAAGGAAATTATTATGAGTACTTATTTTATAGGTGATATTCATGGTTGTTATAAACAATTTCGTTTTCTTTTAGAAAAAATAAATTTTGATATATTAAAAGACGAATTATGGATTACTGGTGATTTAATAGGAAGAGGTCCTGATTCTTTTAAAGTTTTAAAATATATTTTTTCTTTAGGAAAACAAGCTAAATTAGTTTTAGGAAATCATGATGTTACTTTACTTTCAATATATTATGGAGTTCAAAAAAAATCTATAGAAAAAGAAATTTCAGAATTATTAAGTTCTAATAATTTAGACTATATTATTAATAAATTAAGAAAAGTACCTTTAATACAATATGATTTAAAAAGAAAATTAATGATGTCTCACGCTGGATTTTTTCCATATTGGGATGCTAAAAAATCGATTTTTTATGCAAAACAAGCTCAAGATATTTTATCTGGTAAAAATTTTTTAAAATATTTAAAATTAATGCGTGGAGATTTTCCGAATTTTTGGTCTAATAATTTAAATAAATATGAACGTTTTAGATTTATTATAAATGTTTATACTCGAATGAGATATTGTAATTTAAATAAAGAACTAGATTTTAGTTATAAAGATACTCCCCCTCATTTTAACAAAAGTTTATTACCTTGGTTTGATATAGATGTTAAATCAAAAGAAGATTTTTCTTTATTTTTTGGTCATTGGTCTTCTTTAGGAGATACAAAAACACCAAAAAATGTTTTTCCATTAGATACTGGTTGTTGTTGGGGTAGGTATCTTACTATTTTAAGATGGGAAGATAAAAAAATATATAAAATAAAATGTAATTTAAAAACTTAATTTATTTTTTTATTAATATTTTATGATAATAATTTAAACCTATTTTTTTTTTTTTTTTTTTTTTATTTATTTATTTTTTTTCATTTTTTTTTATATTTATTATTTTTTCATAAATGTTTCTTTATTTATTTTATATATTAAGAAAAAAATGTATTTTTTATAATTTTTTTTAATATGAGTTAAATATAGTTTTTTTTATTAAAGGAAAAAATTGAGAATATATTTATCCCCCTCCTATAATTATAATTTTTGAATTTTTTTTAGTTTTTAATAAAGATTCAAGAATTAATTAAGTTGATTGAATTTTATAAATATTATTAATTTTAATTTTTTTTTACTAATAATAATATAATTTTTCATAGATAGAGGGGATTTTATACTTTTTTAAGTTTTTTTATAACAATATTTTTTATTATATTTTTTTAAAATTTAATAAATTTTTTGGAAGATTTTAAAGAATTTTATTATTTTAGTTTCTAATTAAATAATTTATTTAATAAATTAGAGATATTATACTGATTATTTTATTTTTTTAATTTTTAAGGTATTTTTTATGTAAATCTTGTAAACATATTATATTTTTAAATGGGTTATATTTTAATGTTTTAATAGAAGCAAATGCTCCATTTAAAGTGGTGTTATAATATATTTTATATTTAACCGCTTTACTTCTAATTATTTTTGATTCTTTTATATCTTTTTTTGATTTTGCTGTATTAATTATATAAGAATATTCTTTATTTTTAATTCTATCTTCTATATTTGGTCTTCCTTCGTATGTTTTATTTACACGTTTAACTTTTATTTTTTCTTTTTTTAATAAATTAAATGTTTCACTAGAAGCATCAATTTTAAATTTAAATTTAATTAATTGATTTGCTAATTTTATTATTTTTTTTTTGTTTTCTATATTTATAAATAATAAAACTTTTTTTTTATTATTTATTTTACTTTGAGATCCTAACATTGCTTTTCCGTATGCTTCATAAAAAGTTTTACCTATACCCATTACTTCACCAGTAGATTTCATTTCTGGACCAAGAATTGGATCTGAGTTATTAAATTTATTAAATGGAAAAACAGATTCTTTTACAGAAAAGTAAATATTTTTTTTATTTTTTTGATAAATTTTTTGTTTTTTTAATGAAATTCCTATCATTACTTTTGTTGCAATTTTTGCTAAAGGAATATTTGTTGCTTTAGAAATGAAAGGTATGGTTCTTGAAGCTCTAGGATTAACTTCAATTATATATATCTTTTTCTTTTTTATTGCAAATTGTATATTAATTAATCCTTTTATTTTTAATTTTAAAGATATTTTTTTTACTTGAATTTTTATTAATTTTATTATTTTTTCTTTTAAAGAATATGAAGGAAGAGAACATGCAGAATCTCCAGAATGAATTCCTGCTTGTTCAATATGTTGCATAATTCCACCAATAAATATATTTTTTTTATCACATACTGCATCTACATCTACTTCTATTGCATTTTCTAAATAATGATCAATAAAAAATAAAATATTTTTATTTTTATTTTTTTTTTTATTAAAATATTTTTTTAAATTTTTTTTATTGTAAATTATTTCCATAGATTTTCCACCAAGTACATATGATGGTCTAATCATAATTGGATATTTTATTATTTTTGCTTTTTTTTTAGCTTTTTTGTAGTTTTTTACAGTAAAATTTTTTGGTTGTTTTAAGTTTAATTCAGAAATAATTTTTTGAAATTTATTTCTATTTTCTGATTTATCGATAGAATTAGCGTTAGTTCCAATTATTTTTATTCCTTTTTTTTTTAATTTTTTTGCTAATTTTAATGGTGTTTGTCCTCCAAATTGAATAATAATTCCTTTAGGTTTTTCTATTCTTATAATTTCTAAAATTGTTTCAAGTGTTATTGGTTCAAAGTATAATCTATCAGAAATATCATAATCTGTTGAAACTGTTTCTGGATTGCAATTTATAATAATAGTTTCAAAATTATTTTCTCTTAATGCTTGAGCAGAATGAACACAACAATAATCAAATTCTATTCCTTGTCCAATTCTATTCGGACCGCTTCCTAAAATAATAATTTTTTTTTTATTTAAAGTAGGTTTAGATTCACATTCTTCTTCCCAAGTAGAATACATATAAGAGATAGATGTTTTAAATTCTGCCGCACAAGAATCTATTCTTTTATATACTGGATAAATATTTTTTTTATATCTTAATTTTCTTATATCTTTTTCTTTTTTATTAATTAATATAGCAATTCTTTTATCAGAAAATCCTTTATTTTTTATTTTTTTTAAGTAATATTTATTTTTTATTTTTTCTGGATTTTTTTTTATTTTTTGTTCTATTTCGATTAATTCTTTTATTTGATATAAAAACCATATATCAATTGAAGTTAATTTATTTATTTTTTTTATATTTATTTTTTTTCTAAATGCATCTCCAATATACCATAATCTATATGGTCCTGGATTTTTTAGTTCTTTTTTTATTTTATTTATTGAATTTTTTTTTTTTAAATTTATTTTTGAATCAAATCCATTAGAATTAATTTCTAAACTTCGAATAGCTTTTTGAATTGATTCTTGAAAATTTCTTCCAATTGCCATAACTTCGCCTACAGATTTCATTTGTGTAGTTAATCTGTCATTACTTTCTGGAAATTTATCAAAATTAAATCTTGGTATTTTAGTGACAATATAATCAATTGTAGGTTCAAAAGAAGCAGGAATATTAATTCCTGAAATACTATTATTTAATTCATCTAAAGTATATCCAATAGCTAATTTAGCAGCTATTTTTGCAATTGGGAATCCTGTAGCTTTAGAAGCTAAAGCTGATGATCTAGAAACTCTAGGATTCATTTCTATAACAACCATTTTTCCATTTTTTGGGTTTATAGCAAATTGAACGTTAGATCCTCCGGTTTCAATTCCTATTTCTTTAAGAATTTTTATGGAGGCATTTCTCATTTTTTGATATTCTTTATCGGTTAATGTTTGTGCTGGAGAAACTGTAATTGAGTCTCCTGTATGTATTCCCATAGGATCAAAATTTTCTATAGAACAAACTATAATACAGTTATCATTTTTATCTCTTACTACTTCCATTTCATATTCTTTCCATCCAATAAGAGATTCATCAATTAAGAGTTCTTTATTAGGAGATAGATTTAATCCTTTTTTACATATTTCTTTAAATTCTTCTTGATTATAAGCAATACCTCCTCCAGTTCCACCCATTGTAAAAGAGGGTCTTATAATACATGGAAATTTAACTTTTTTTAAAATTTTGAAAGCTTTTTTTAAAGAATTAGCTATTCCTGATTTTGGCATTCTTAAATTTAATTTTTTAATAGATTTTCTAAAAAGTTTTCTGTTTTCTGCTTTTTTTATAGATTTTATTGTTGCTCCAATCATTTTTATTTTATATTTAGATAAAATATTTTTATGATATAAATCTAAAGCACAATTTAAAGCAGTTTGTCCTCCCATTGTTGGTAGTAAAGCATTTGGTTTTTCTTTTTTAATTATGTTTTTTACTACTTTCCAATGAATAGGTTCAATATATGTTCTATCTGCTATTTCTGGATCAGTCATTATTGTAGCTGGATTTGAGTTTACCAAAATAACTTTATATCCTTCTTCTTTTAATGCTTTACATGCTTGCGCTCCAGAATAATCAAATTCACAAGCTTGTCCTATTACTATGGGTCCTGCTCCTAATACTAATATTGATTTTATACTTTTTGTTTTAGGCATTTTTTTCTCTTTTTTATTTTATTTTTTTTATTTATTAGTTTAATAAAATCATCAAATAAAAATTTAATATCATTTGGTCCTGGATTTGATTCTGGATGTCCTTGAAAACTAAAAAAAGGTTTTTTTAAAATTTTTATGCCTTGTATAGTTTTATCAAAAAGAGATAAATAAGTTATTTTTATATTTTTTTTTAAATTTTTTTTATCTATAACAAAATTATGATTTTGAACAGTAATAAATATTTTTTTTGTATGAATATTTTGAACAGGATGATTACTTCCATGATGTCCAAATTTCATTTTTTTTATTTTTGCTTTATTTGATAAAGCTAATATTTGATGTCCTAAACAAATTCCAAAAATAGGTATTTCATATTTTAGTAATTTTTTTACATTATAAATAGATTTAGTATAATTTCTTGGATCTCCAGGTCCATTAGAAAGAATTATTCCATCTGGATTAAGTGATAGTATTTTTTTTAAATTTGTGTTTTTTTGAACTACAGTAACTTTACAATTTTTTTTTACAAGTATTTTTATAATATTTTTTTTTACACCAAAATCATATATTAAAATATGATTTTTTTTTTTTTTTTGTGTTTTTTTATTTGTATTTATATTTTTTATTTCTTTTTTTTTTATATTTTTCTTATTTTTTTTTTTTGACCAAAAAACTTTTTTAAATTTTTTTATATCTTTGTAATTTTTAAATTTTGGTAATTTTTTTAAACAAATAATATATCCTTTTTGAGAACCTTTTGATCTAATTTTTCTTGTTAATTTTCTAGTATCAATGTTTGTTATTGTTAATATTTTGTTTTCTTTTAAATACTTTTTTAGAGTTTTTTCACTTCTTTGATTACTTGCTATAGGAGAGATTTCACGTATTATTAATCCTTTAACATGAATTGATAAAGATTCTTCATCTTTTTTATTTATTCCTACATTTCCTATATGTGGGTATGTAAAAGTAATTATTTGATTTTTATAAGATGGATCAGTTAAAATTTCTTGATATCCTGTAATTGATGTATTAAATACTATTTCACCATTTGAAATCCCTTCTACTCCAATAGATTTTCCATAGAATTTACTTCCATCTTCTAAAATTAAAACAGCATTATTTTCAAAAATTTCTCCATAATTTTTCATTTTTTTCCTTTTTTTTTTTTATTTTATATGCTTTAAAATTAATTTTATAATTAATTATTTTTTATAATATTTATTTTTTTAAAATTATTTTTTAAGAACATCTTCCATATTAAATAATCCATTTTTTTTATTTTTTATCCAAATTGCAGCTTTAATTGCTCCTTGAGCAAAAGTTTTTCTATTAAAAGCTTGATGTTTTATTGTTAGTGTTTCTCCCAATCCTGCAAAAATTACTGAGTGATTTCCAATAATTTCTCCAGCTCTAATGCTTGTAAATCCTATTTCTTTTTTTTTTCTTTTATAATTTTTTTTATTTCTATTTAATACACTAACTTTATTAAAATCCCAGTTCATATTTTTTGCTATTTTTTTTCCTAAAGTTAAAGCAGTTCCTGAAGGTGAATCAATTTTATGTCTATGATGTGCTTCTGATATTTCAATATCTGATATTTTTCCTATTTTTTTAGTTGTTATTTTAAGTAATTTTAACATTAAGTTAATTCCTATACTAAAATTTGAGGAATATAATATGCTTATTTTTTTTGATTTTTTTTTAATATAAGAATAATTTTTTTTTGATAATCCTGTAGTTCCAATAATAATTTTTTTATTATTTTTATAACAAAAATCTAAATTTTTCATAGTATTTTTAGGAGTTGTAAAGTCTATTAATATATCAAAATTTTTGTTATTTTTTATGCTATTTTTAATAATATTATTATTTTTTATATATTTTTTATATATATTATTTTTCTTTTTTTCTTTTTTTCTTATAATTAATAAACTTAAATCAATTTTATTAAATTTTTTTGATTCTTTAATTAAACATTTTCCCATTTTTCCGAATGCTCCGGAAATGGCAATTTTTATTTTTTTTTTATTCATATAATATCCTTTATCTATTTTTTAATTTTTTTTTATTTTTATTTACATATTTTCTAAAAAAAATAAAATAAAACCTAATGTAATAAAAATGTCAGAAATATTAAATATGAAAAAATGAAAATTTTTATAATGTAAATCAATAAAATCTGTTATATATCCATTTTTAATTCTTTCAAAAATATTTCCTACAGATCCTGAAGAAAATAAAATAAATGAGTTTTTATATATATTTTTTTTTTTAAATGTAATATATATAACTAAAATAGTTATAATAAATAAAATTGAATTCGTAACATATAGAATACTTTTATTTAAAGTTATTTGTTTTGAAAATATTTCAAATACTAGTCCATAATTTTTTTTATATAAAATATTTAAAAAGAAATTAACAATTATTATTTGATTTTTTTTAAAGTTATTTTTTATAAAAAATTTAGTATAATAATCTAAAAAAAATATTAATAATATAAAATTAACTATTTTTATTTTAAAATATATTTTTTTCATTTATGCAAAAATTCTATTTTTTTCTTTTCCATTAATATTTAATAAACATCGATTGCAAATTTTTTTAGATTCATTTTCTTTTTTATTATTTTTGTAATAATTCCAACATCTTATACATTTTTTTCCTTTATGAATTTTTATTTTTATTTTCAATCCAGAAATTTCTTTATTTTCTTTTATATTTTTAGAAGCAAGGTAATAATTTTTAATAAAACAATCAGAAGTTAAAAAAATAAACTTTAGTTCTTTTTTTAAAATAATAAAATTTTTTAAAAGATTTTTTTTTAAATATAATGTAATAGAAGTTTTTAAAGTGTTATCTATTTTTTCTTTTTTCTTTTTTTTTTCAATTATTTTATTTATTTCATTTTTAATTTTAAATAAAATTTTCCAAGTCTTATTTTGTATTTTATTTTTTAAAATATTAAAATCTAATTTTTTAGGCCATTTTTGTATAAATAATTCTTTTTTTTTATTAATAGGTATATTTTTCCATATTTCATATGAAGTAAATGGAATTAATGGAGAAATCCATATAGTTAGCATTTTTATAATTAAAAATATTGTTGTTTGACAACTTCTTCTATTTCTACTTTTTTTATGAGAGGTATATAAACGATCTTTTATAATATCTAAGTATATTGCGCTCATATCTATAAAACAAAATTTTAGTATAGATTTTATTACTTTATGAAATTTGTATTTTTTATAAAATTTAATTATTTTTTTTTGCGTTTTAAATGTTTTTAAAATTGCCCAAACATCTATTTCTAACATATCTTTTTGTTTTAATAAATCTTTTTTAGGATTAAAATCATATATGTTTCCTAACAAAAATCTTGCTGTATTTCTTATTTTTCTATAAGAATCTGAGATTTGTTTTAATATTTCTTGAGATATTATTATATCTTTAGAGTAATTACTTGAAGCAACCCATAAACGTAATACATCAGCTCCATATTTTTTTATTATTTTATTTGGACTAATAGTATTTCCAATAGATTTAGACATTTTTTTTCCGTTTTTATCTATAGTAAATCCATGAGTTATTACTTTTTTATATGGAGCTTTTTTTTGTATTATAGATGAAATAATAAGAGATGACATAAACCATCCTCTATGTTGATCAGATCCTTCTATACATAAATCTGCTATTTTTTTTTTATTTATATAAGGATATGTAGAAGAAGTGTGTAGACATCCTGATTCAAACCATACATCTAAAATATTTTTTAATTTATTATATAAATTATATTTTTTTCCTAAAAATTCTTTTTTTTTAATTTTCCACCATATTTCTGTTCCATTTTTTTTAATTAAGTATATTATTTTTTTAATAAATTTTTTAGTATTTTTATGTATTTTTCCTGTTTTTTTATGTATAAAAAGAGGTATTGGAATTCCCCACGATCTTTGTCTAGATATACACCAATCTGGTCTTTTTTTAATTAATGATGAAATATTATTTTTTGTCCAATTAGGAATCCATGATACTTTTTTTATAATTTTTATAATTTTTTTTTTAAAATTTTTTTTATCAATTTTTATAAACCATTGTTTAGTAGAACGAAATATTAATGGTATTTTATGTCTCCAACAATGAGGATAAGAATGTTTTATAATAGAATTTTTTAAATAGTTTTTATTTTTTTTAAGAAGAGAGAAAATAATTAAATGTGATTCAAATATATTTTTTTTATATAATTTTTCATGTATTTTTTTTTTGTAATTTCCAAAGGAATCTATAAAATTTTTGGGAGAAATTTTATATTTTTTACAAGCTAAATAATCTTCTTCTCCATGTGATGGAGCTGTATGAACTATACCTGAACCCATTTCTAAAGTTACATGATTACTTAATATTATTGGTAGTTTTTTTTTTAAAAATGAATGATAAAAAAGTAATTTTTCAAATTTTAAACCTTGAATAGATTTTATAATACTTTTTTTTTTTTCATTAATTATATTTAATATTTTTTTAGATGTATTTTTACTAATAATAAGAATTTTTTTTTTAGTTTCTATTAAATCATATATAAATTTTGGATTAATTGAAATTGCTTGACTTGCTGGTAATGTCCATGGTGTAGTAGTCCAAATTACTACATATATTTCTTTATTTTTATATTTTTTATAATTATCAATTTTAAATTTTTTAAATATTTTTTTTTTATTGCAAGATTTTAATTGAAAATATAAAGAATTAGATTTTTTTTTTATATGTTCTACTTCTGCTTCTGCTAATGAAGATTGACATTGTATACACCAATGTATAGGTTTTATACCTTGATATATGAAATTTTTTTTAAATATTTTATAAAAATTTTTTATAATATTAGTTTGATTGTTATAATCCATTGTTAATGAAACATTATTCCAATCTGCAAAAATTCCTAGTCTGATAAAATCTTTTTTTTGATTTAAAACTTGTTTATATGCATATTTTTTACATTTTTTTCTTATTTCTTTTTTTGTTAGTTTTTTAAAATTTTCTTGATATTTTTTTTCAATATTATGTTCAATAGGTAAACCGTGACAATCCCAACATGGAGTAAATGGAACTTGATATCCAGACAAATTTTTAAATTTTATAACAATATCTTTTAAAATTTTATTTAAAGCATGTCCAATATGTATTTTTCCATTTGCGTAAGGAGGTCCATCATGTATTATAAATTTTTTTTTATTTTTTTTTTTATTTAGTATAAATTTATATATTTTTTTTTTATTCCATTCTTTTAATATTTCTTTTTCTTTTATTGGTAAATTTCCACGCATAGAAAATTTTGTTTTAGGCAAATTTAGAGTTTCTTTATAATTTTTCATATTTTTTAATTTTTATTAAGTATAATATTTATTTTTTTATATAAATAAAAATTTTAAATTTATTATTTTTTATCATAAATTTTTTATTTAAATAAAGGTTTTTTTTTAATTTAATAAAATTTAATTGATAATTTTTGTTTTTAATTTTTATTAAAGTATAATAAAATTTAATTCAATTTATTTTTAATATTAGGAGTTTGTTTTGGCTAATTTAAAATCATCAAAAAAAAGTACTATTACTTCTGAAAAAAGAAGAAAATCTAATAATAAAAAACGTTCTATTATTAAAACTTATTTAAAAAAAGTGTTATTTTTTATTTCTTCTAATGATTTAAAAAAATCTATTTTTTCATTAAAAAAATTACAATCAATTTTAGATAAATATTCTCGTCAAGGAATTATAAATAAAAATAAAGCGTCTCGATATAAATCTAATTTATTATATAAAATTAGAAATATTAATAATGAAAAATAATATTTTTTATGAAATTTAAAAAAATTTTAAAAGCGGTATTGATTTCTAAAATATTTAAAAATTTAGAAATAATACTGCTTTTTTAAAATAATTACATTGTTAAATTATCAAAAAATTTTTTTACACTATCAAAAAATCTTGTGGAACGAGGATTATTTTTTTTTTTTTGATATCCTTGAATGCTATTTTCAAATTTTTGTAATAATTTTTTTTGACTATTATTAAGATTAACAGGTGTTTCTATAATTATTTTACATAGAAGATCTCCTGCAAATCTATTTCTAAGTGATTGAACTCCTTTTCCTCGAATTTTGAAAATTTTTCCTGATTGTGTTTCAGGTGGAATTTTTAACTTTAATCTTCCATTTAATGTTGGAACTTCTACGTTTCCCCCTAATGCAGCTACGGTAAAACATATAGGTACTTCGCAATATAAATCGTTTTCTTTTCTTGTAAAAATATGATGTTTTTTTATATTTATTTTTATGTATAAATCTCCAGATGCAGCTCCGTTTGTTCCTTCTTCTCCTTCATTATTTAATTTAATTTTATCATTTTCATTTATTCCAGAAGGAATTTTTATTAATAATTTTTTAGATTTTTTAATTTTTCCATTTCCATTACAATTATTACATGGATTTTTTATATAACTTCCTCTTCCATTACAAGAAGGACATGTTTGTTGTACTGTAAAAAATCCTTTTCTCATATGTATATTACCATTTCCGTTACATGTTCTACAATTTTCTTTTTGTGTTCCAGGTTGAATTTTACTACCTTTACATAATGAACATATTTTTAATTTTGGTATATAAATTTTTTTAGTACATCCTTTTACAGCTTCTTCTAAATTTAAATTAATATTATATTGTAAATCTGCTCCTTGATAACTATTATTACTTTGATTATTTCCAAAAATATCTCCAAATACATCTCCAAAAATATCTCCAAAATCTGAAGAGTGTGTAAAATTTTCTTGGAAATTATCTCCTGAAGAATTCTGATCAAAAGCGGAATGTCCATATTGATCATATGCAGATCTTTTTTTAGGATCAATTAAAATTTCATATGCTTCTTTAATTTTTTTAAATTTTTTTTCTGAAATTTTACTATTTTTATTTCTATCAGGATGATGTTTCATTGCTAATCTTTTATAAGCTCTTTTTATTTCTCTTTCTGTCGCAGATTTAGGAATATTTAATACTTTATAATAATCTTCTTTGATTGTCATTTTTTTTAATGCGATCCTTTTTTTATATTTTTAAACGGGCTTAGTTTTTATTTTCTTAGCCCGTTGAAGTTAAAAGTTTTAACAATTTTTATTTTTTTTTGTTATTTTTTTTATCTTTTACTTCTTCAAATTCTGCATCTACGACATTATTATCTTTTTCTGAAGATGTTGTATTATTTTTATTGTTATTTGTTGTATTATTTTTTTTATTAGCTTCTATTAATTTAGAAGATACTTTTATTAATTCTTGTATATTTTTTTCAATATCTTCTTTATTTTCTTTTTTTAATGATTCATCAAGATTTTTTAATGCTAATTCAATATCTTTCTTGTCTTGTATGTTAATTTTATTTTCACATTCTTTTAGTTGTTTTTTTGTACTGTGAGAAATTTGATCACCTTGATTTCTTATTTGAACAAGTTCTTCAAATTTTCTATCTTCTTCAGAATTTTCTTCTGCTTCTTTTATCATTTTTTTGATTTCTTCTTTTTTTAATCCAGAAGATGATTTAATAGTAATTTTTTGTTCTTTTCCTGTTTTTTTATCTTTTGCAGAAACGTGTAATATTCCATCTGCATCAATATCGAATGTAACTTCTATTTGAGCCATTCCTCTTGGAGCAGGTTGTATTCCGTCTAAATTAAATTGACCTAAAGATTTATTGTCAATAGATTTTTTTCTTTCACCTTGTAAAACATGAATAGTTACAGCTGATTGATTATCTTCTGCTGTAGAAAATATTTGACTATGTTTAGTTGGAACAGTAGTGTTTTTGCTTATTAAGGTAGTCATTACTCCACCCATAGTTTCAATACCAAGAGATAATGGTGTTACATCTAATAATAATACATCTTTAACGTCTCCGGATAAAACTCCTCCTTGAACAGCAGCACCTATTGCTACAGCCTCATCTGGATTTACATCTTTTCTTGGTTTTTTTCCAAAAAATTTAGAAACTTTTTTTTGAACCATAGGCATTCTAGTTTGCCCACCTACTAATATTATATCATTAATATCAGAGACAGATAATTTTGCATCTTTTAAAGCAGTTTGTAGTGGTTTCATAGATCTTTTTATTAAATCTTCTACAAGAGATTCTAGTTTTGATCTAGTTACTTTTATATTAAGGTGTTTTGGACCATTTGAATCTGCTGTAATATAAGGAAGATTTATATTTGTTTCTTTAGTAGAAGAAAGTTCTATTTTAGCTTTTTCTGCAGCTTCTTTTAATCTTTGCATAGCAAGAGAATCGTTTTTTAAGTTAAATCCTTGTTCTTTTTGAAATTCTTTTACTAAATAATTAATTAATCTACTATCAAAATCTTCTCCTCCAAGATGTGTATCTCCATTAGTTGCTAATACTTCAAATGTTTTTTCTTTATCTACTTCATCTATTTCTATGATAGAAATATCAAATGTTCCACCACCTAAATCATAAACTGCAATTGTTTTATTTCCTTTATTTTTATCTAATCCATATGCTAATGCTGCTGCAGTTGGTTCATTAATAATTCTTTTTACATTTAATCCTGCTATTTTTCCTGCATCCTTTGTAGCTTGTCTTTGAGAATCATTAAAATATGCTGGTACAGTTATTACTGCTTCGTTTACTTTTTCCCCTAAATATTCTTCTGCAGTTTTTTTCATTTTTTTTAATATTTCTGCTGAGATTTGAGGAGGTGCCATTTTTTGATTTTTAACATTAATCCATGCATCAGAATTTTTTGATTTAACAATTTTATAAGGCATTATTTCTAAGTCACGTTGTACTTCTTCATCTTCAAATTTTCTTCCAATTAATCTTTTTATAGCAAAAAGCGTATTTTTTGGATTTGTTATTGCTTGTCTTTTTGCTGGTTGACCTACTAATATTTCATTATTTTCAGTATATGCGATAATTGATGGAGTTGTTCTATCTCCTTCTGAATTTTCTAGTACTTTTGTTTTTCCGTTATCCATAATAGCTACACAAGAATTTGTAGTTCCTAAATCAATTCCAATAATTTTGCTCATTTTTTATCCTTTATTTTTAGATTATTTTAAAAAATTTTTAACAAAAATATATTAAATAAGAATTATTTTGAAAAAAATATATAAATATATATATTTTTTTTTTTTTTTCTAATAATAATAAAATGGGGATCTTTTTAAAATATCGCAAGTCTTTAATAAAAAAAAATTTTATTTTTTTTTAAAATAAAATTTATTATTTCTTTTAACGGTTTTTAAGAAAATTAAATTAATAATGTTATTATACTTGAAATATTAATATAATACATAAGATATATATTCAAAAATTTTTAATTTTAAAATTTATTAAAATTATTTTATTTAATATTTTTTTTAAAATTTATGATATTTAAATAGGTAATTTAATGATAAAAAATGAAACTTTTAATTGTATTGGTTTTTTTTCTTTTGTTTTTTTTGTTTTTTTATTTTGTTTTGTTTTTTTATTTTTTAGTTGGATTTTAGGTGGTTATTCTATTTCAAATGTTAAACATATTCCTTTTGAATCTGGAGCTCCTTCTACAGGAAATACTGATTTAAGATTTTCTGTTAAATTTTATTTATTCGCAATGTTTTTTGTTATATTTGATATAGAATCTATGTATTTATATTCATGGGCGCTTTGTGTAAGAGAAATTGGTTGGTATGGTTTTATTGAAATTTTCTGTTTTATATTTATGATATTATTGTCTTTGCTGTATTTATATAGAACACAAGCATTATCTTGGTCTTCAAAAAAAAATAATAAAAAAATTTAGTTTTTGTAAAGTAATTTTGGGGTGTTATGAAATATACATTAACAAAAATAAAAATTCATAAAAATAATGAAAAAAAAATAATTAAAAAAAATGTTTCTGATCCATTAGAAATAGAATTAAAAAAAAATATATTTTTTGGTAGTTTAAAAAAAATTCTTCATTTTTTTGTAAATTGGGGTCGTAAAAATTCTTTATGGCCTTATAATTTTGGATTATCTTGTTGTTATGTAGAAATGGTTACTTCTTTTACATCAGTTCATGATATTTCTAGATTTGGTTCTGAAGTTTTAAGAGCTTCTCCCAGACAAGCAGATGTTATGGTTATTGCTGGTACTCCATTTATTAAAATGGCACCTATTATTAAACGTTTATATGATCAAATGTTAGAACCAAAATGGGTTATTTCTATGGGTTCTTGTGCTAATTCTGGAGGTATGTATGATATTTATTCTGTTGTTCAAGGAATAGATAAAATATTACCTGTAGATGTTTATATACCTGGATGTCCTCCTAGACCTGAAGCTTATATTCAAGGATTAATGCTTTTACAAGAAGCTATTTCAAAAGAAAGAAGACCTTTATCATGGATAATAGATGATAATAAAATATATAAAGCAAATTTAAAATCTCAAAAACAAAGAAATAAAAAAAAAGTACAGTCTATGTTTGATTTTAAAAATCCAAATGAGATTTAATATTTTTAATTTTTTTCTTTATTTTTTTCTTTTTTTTTATTTTTTTAAAATTATAAAAAAATTATAATTTAGAATTATTAAAGTAAGGTGTGAAAATATTTTATGATAGATTTTTATGATAACTACAAATTTAATAAAAATAATTTTCAAAAGTATTTAAAATTTCCTATTTTAAAAAAATTATATAATTTTTTTGGTTCTGATATTTTTTTTATTCAATCTACTTCTATTAATTTTCCAATAATTTGGATTGAAAAAAATAATTTGTTAAAAGTTATTAATTTTCTTTGTAAAAAAAATAAATTTTATAATATGTTATTTGATTTACATGCAGTAGATGAAAGATTAAGAATAAATAAAAAAAATTTACCTAAAGTAGATTTTTCTGTTTTTTATCATTTTTTATCTACATCAAAAAATTCAGATATTATGTTAAAAGTTTCTTTATTTGAAAATGATTTAAATATAAATAGTATTACTAATATTTTTTCTAATGCTAATTGGTATGAAAGAGAAGTATGGGATATGTTTGGTATTTCTTTTATAGGTCATCCTAATTTAACTCGTATTATTATGCCTAAAACATGGGTGGGTCATCCTTTAAGAAAAGATTATCCTTCAAGGGCAACTGAATTTTCTCCTTATTCTTTAACAAAAGAGATAGAAGAAGAAGAAATGAATTCTTTAAAATTTTGTCCAAAAGATTGGGGTATGAAAGAAAATGAAAATGATGAAGATTATATGTTTTTGAATTTAGGCCCTAATCATCCTTCAGCTCATGGAGCTTTTAGAATAATTTTACAATTAAAAGGAGAAAAAATTGTTAATTGTGTTCCTGATATTGGGTATCATCATCGAGGAGCTGAAAAAATGAGTGAAAGACAGTCTTGGCATAGTTATATTCCTTATACTGATCGTATTGAATATTTAGGAGGATGTGTTAATGAAATGCCTTATGTTTTAGCAGTTGAAAAATTAGCTGGAATAATTGTTTCTAAAAGAGTTGAATTTATTAGGGTAATGATTTCGGAATTATTTCGAATAAATAGTCATTTACTTTATATTTCTACTTTTATTCAAGATGTAGGATCTATGACAACTGTATTTTTAGCTTTTACTGATCGTCAGAAAGTTTATGATGTTATAGAATTAATTACTGGTTTTAGAATGCATCCTGCATGGTTTAGAATAGGAGGATTAGCTCATGATTTACCCAAGGGATGGGATCATTCATTAAAAGAATTATTAGATTGGATGCCTAAAAGATTAAATTTATATATTAAAGTTGCATTAAAAAATAGTATTTTAATTTCTAGATCTAAAGGAATAGCAGGTTATACGAAAGAGGAAGCTTTATCTTGGGGTATTACAGGTGCTGGATTAAGAGCTACAGGTGTAGATTTTGATATAAGAAAAGTAAGACCGTATTCAGGTTATCAAAATTTTAATTTTGATATTCCTATAGGTGATCGAATTAGTGATTGTTATACTAGAGTAATGTTAAAAGTAGAAGAAATTTATCAAAGTTTAGAAATATTAAAACAATGTTTAAAAAATATGCCTGAAGGTCCTTATAAATCAGAACATCCTTTAACTACTCCTCCTTCTAAAGAAAATACACTTCAACATATAGAAACTTTAATTACACATTTTTTACAAGTTTCTTGGGGAACAGTTATACCTCATGGAGAAAGTTTTCAAATGATTGAAGCTACTAAAGGAATTAATAGTTATTATATTATTAGTGATGGTAATACAATGAGTTATCGTACAAGAATTAGAACTCCTAGTTTTGCTCATTTACAACAAATTCCTTCTGTTATTAAAGGTAGTTTAGTTTCAGATTTAATTGTATATTTAGGAAGTATTGATTTTGTTATGTCTGATGTAGATA
The DNA here is from genome assembly GCF_024029895.1 of Buchnera aphidicola (Periphyllus lyropictus). Lineage (NCBI taxonomy): Bacteria > Pseudomonadati > Pseudomonadota > Gammaproteobacteria > Enterobacterales > Erwiniaceae > Buchnera > Buchnera aphidicola. The sequence continues at coordinate 438,660 of NZ_CP097457.1, read as the reverse complement.
GGTAAATAAAATGAATAAAAAAAATAAATTAAATAAAAATAATAAAATAATAAATTCTTTAATTAAAAAAGAAATTTTAAAAATAAAAAATCATTATTTAGATAATCAGTCTTTATTAATTGAAGCATTAAAGATTATTCAAAAATATTATGGATGGGTTTCAGATGATTCTATTTTTTTTCTTTCAAAATTTTTAAATATTTCTACAAGTGATATAGAAAGTATAGCTACTTTTTATAGTCAAATTTTTAGAAGTCCTGTAGGTAATCATGTTATTAAATTTTGTGATAGTGTTGTTTGTTATATTACAGGATTTAAAGATATTAAAAATGTTTTAGAGAAAAAATTGAAAATTAAATGTGGAGAAACTACTAAAGACAAAAATTTTACTTTATTACCTATTTGTTGTTTAGGTGCATGTGATCGAGGACCTGTAATGATGATTAATAATAATACATATTTTTTTTTAACAAAAAATTCAGTTATAAAATTATTGGATTCTTTAAAATGAAAAATATAAATTTATTAGAGGAAACACATCCTTTAACATGGAGATTTAGAAAGGATAAAAAAACTGTTTGGATAAAAGAATATATAAAAAAAAATGGTTATTTTTCTTTAAATAAAGCCATAAAAGAAATTAATCCAAAAGATATTATTAAAAAAATTTTAAAATCAGGTTTAAAAGGAAGGGGTGGAGCTGGATTTCTTACGGGATTAAAATGGAGTTTAATGCCAAAAGATGAAAATTGTAACAAAAAATATTTAATTTGTAATGCTGATGAAATGGAACCTGGAACTTATAAAGATAGATGGATTATAGAAAATTGCCCACATCAAGTAATTGAAGGAATGATAATTGGAGCGTATGCATTAAATGTTTCACTCGGTTATATTTTTTTAAGAGGAGAATATATAAATCCTGAAAAAATATTAAAAAGAGCTATAAAAGAGGCTTATAAAAAAAAATTTCTTGGAAAAAATATTTTAAATAGTAATTTTTCATTTGATCTTGTTTTGCATACTGGAGCGGGTAGATATATTTGTGGTGAAGAAACAGCTTTAATTAATTCATTAGAAGGTAAAAGAGCTAATCCTAGAATTAAACCTCCATTTCCTGCTAATATTGGTTTATGGGGTTATCCTACTTGTGTAAATAATGTTGAAACATTATCTAATATACCTGCAATTATTTCTAATTCTATTGATTGGTATAAAAATCTTTCTAAAAATGAAGATTCAGGAACGAAATTAATGGGATTTTCTGGATTAGTTAATAAGCCAGGAATATGGGAGTTACCATTTGGAATTACAGCAAGAGAAATATTAGAAGATTATGCTCTTGGAATGAAAAATAATTTAAAATTAAAAGCATGGTTACCTGGAGGAGCTGGAACGGATTTTTTAATAAAAAAACATCTTGATGTTCCAATGGGTTTTTCAAGTATACAAAAAGTTGGAAGTAGATTAGGAACTGGATTAGCTTTAGCTATAGATGAAAATGTTAATATGATTGATTTAGTTTTAAACTTAGAAATTTTTTTTTCTAGAGAATCTTGTGGATTATGTACTCCTTGTAGAGATGGTTTACCTTGGGTTGTAAATATTTTAAAATCTTTGAAAAGTAATAAAGGAAAAGAAGGAGATATAGAAATTTTAGAGAATTTATGTATTCAAATGGGACCTGGAAAAACTTTATGTGCTCATGCTCCAGGAGCTGTTTCTCCTTTAAAAAGTGCAATAAAATATTTTCGTAATGATTTTGAATTTGGAATAAATAAAAAAAATAAAAATTTTTTAACAAAAATTAATGGTATACAATCAAATTTAATATAATATCTTAATAATTAAAATTATTATTAAAGGAATTAATATAAAAAATATATAAAAATTTTTATATGTTATTAAAATTTAATTTTAAAATTTTGGAAAATTAAATATGGTAAAGATTTATATAGATGGAAAAAAATATAGAGTAAATCCATTAAATAATTTATTACAAGAATTTTTGAATTTAGGGTTAGATGTTCCTTATTTTTGTTGGCATCCTAAATTAGGAAGTGTAGGTTTTTGTAGACAGTGTGCAGTAAAAAAATATCAAAATAAAGAAGATATTAATGGAAGAATAGTTATGTCTTGTATGACTTTTGCTGAAAAAAATTCTATTATTACTATTAATGATAATGAATCTAAGATTTTTAGAAAAAATATCATTGAATTATTAATGACTAATCATCCTCATGATTGTCCAGTATGTGAAGAAGGTGGTAATTGTCATTTACAAGACATGACAGTTATGACTCAACATTTTTCTCGTCGTTATAGGTTTAAAAAAAAAAAATATAATAGTCAATATTTAGGATTTTTTTTATCTCATGAAATGAATCGTTGTATATCTTGTTATCGTTGTGTAAGGTATTATCGTGATTATGCAGATGGAAAAGATTTTAATGTATATGGATCAAATAATAATATTTATTTTGGTCGTTTTCAAGATGGAGAATTAAAAAGTGAATATTCAGGTAATTTAATAGAAGTTTGCCCTACAGGAGTTTTTACAGATAAAACGCATTCTAAAAATTATTCTAGAAAATGGGATATTCAAAATGCTCCTAGTATTTGTATACATTGTAGTGTTGGATGTAATATTATTGCTGGAGAAAGATATAATAAAATTAGAAGAATTGAAAATAGATATCATAAAAATATTAACAATTATTTTTTATGTGATTTAGGTCGTTTTGGATATGGTTATTCAAATGTTTCTAATCGTCCAAAGTATTTATATAAAAAAAATAATAATAAATTTCAGGATATCAACAAATTTAAATCTATTAAAAAATTTTTTAAAATTATTCAAAATTCTTCATTAGTCGTTGGAATTGGTTCTTCTCGAGCAAGTATAGAGACTAATGTTGCTCTTCAAGAATTAGTTGGAGTAGATAATTTTTCTTCAGGAATGATAGATATAGACAAAAAATGTACTTCTTTAATTCTAAAAATATTAAAAAAAGGAAATATAAAAGTTCCATCGTTGAAAGAAGTAGAGAGTTATGATTCGATATTTATTTTAGGTGAAGATATTACACAAACATCTTCTAGGTTAGCTTTGTCTATTCGTCAAGCATTAAAAAAAATTTCTAAAAATTTATTAAATTTTAATAATTTACCTTATTGGCATACATCTGCAATTAATAATTTTAAAAAAATTAAAAAAAATTTTTTATTTATTACAAATACTGATAAAACAAAATTAGAAGATATTTCAGATTTTTCTTATGAAGCTAATCCTGAAGATCAAGCTTATTTTGGATATTGTATATCAGAAAATTTAATAAAAAATTATTCTCATTCTAATAATTTAAATGATTATTTAAAAAAAAAATCTTTATATATATCAAAAATTTTATTAAAATCTAAAAAAATATTAATTGTTTCTGGATCTCATTCTAGAAATTTATCTATTATAAAATCATCTTACAATATAGCTTATAATTTAAAAAAGTTAGGTTTAGAAGTTGGTTTAGTTTTATTAACTCCTACAGTTAATTCAATGGGTTTAGAAATATTAAATGGAAAATCTTTAGAAAAGATTTTTAAGAAAGTTAAAAAAAAAAAAAATTCTACTTTAATTGTTGTAGAAAATGATTTGTTTTTATCTTTTCCAAAAATATATTTAAATTTCATTTTAGAAAAATTTAAAAAAATTATTGTTTTGGATCATCAATTAACAAAAACTGTAAAAAAAGCAGATTTAGTTATTCCAGTTACGAATGTTTTTGAAAGTTCTGGAACATTTGTTAATTATGAATTAAGAGCTCAAAGATTTTTTCAAGTATATGATATTAACTTTTATAATAAAAAAAATTCTATTATTTCTAGTTGGAAATTTTTAAATATTATTAAATCAAAATTAGATAAAAATTCTTTATTAATAAATAATTTAGATAATATGATAGATTTTTGTATTTATAAATTTCCTATTTTTAAAAATATAAAAAAATCTGCTCCTAATTCTTCATTTAAAGTTTTTGGTCAGAAAATTCCTCGTTCTTCTCATAGATCTAGTGGAAGAACTTCGCTTCGTGCAGATATTGATGTACATGAAATTCAATCTATAAAAGATACAGATACAATGTTTTCATTTTCAATGGAAGGAAGTTTAGTTTATAAAAAATTTTCTTCTTGTATACCTTTTATATGGTCTCCTCAATGGAATTCTTCTCAAGGATGGCATAAATTTCAGAAAGAGGTAAATGGAAATCTTTTATCTGGAAATCCAGGAAAAATTTTAAAATTTGTAAATAATAAAAGTAAGTTAAATTATTTTAAAATTTTTTTTAAACACTATATTATAAAAAACAAATTTTTTATCACTCCATACTATAAATTATTCAAAAATGAAGAATTAAGTCAATATTCTAAAATAATAAGAAAAAAAAATAAAAAAAATTATATGATAATAAATAAAATAGATGCAAGAAAATTAAAAATTTCTAATAAAAGTAGAGTTTCTTTTACTTGTTTAAATGAAATATATAATTTTTATATAAAATATTCTAATCATTTAGCGTTAGGTCAAATAGCTTTACCTATAGGAAATTTTAAAACTTCTATTTTTCTTATTGGAAAAGAAATAAAAGACTTAAAGGAAGTATAATATGAATTTTTTATTTACTTATAATACTCATGTATTATTTAATGTATTTCAATCGTTTTTAATTTTTTTTTCAATAGTTGTTTTTGGAGCAATGTTAAGTGTAATTGAAAGAAGATTGTTAGCTTTATTTCAAAATAGATATGGTCCAAATAGAGTAGGTTTTTTTGGTTCTTTGCAATTATTTGCTGATATGATAAAAATATTTTTTAAAGAAGATTGGACTCCTAATTTTAGTCATAAATTTATTTTTAATATTGCTCCAATTCTTTCTTTTAGTTCTATTTTATTAGTTTCTGTTATTATTCCTTTTTCAAAAAATATGCAAATAATTGATTTTAAAATAGGTATTTTATTTTTTTTAATGATGGCAAGTTTATCTGTTTATTCGATATTATTATCTGGATGGTCGAGTAATAATAAATTTTCTTTTTTAGGAGCTATGAGAGCTGCTGCTCAAACTTTAAGTTATGAAGTTTTTTTGGGTTTATCTGTAATGGGAACAGTAGTAAAAGCAGGTTCATTTAGTTTATTAGAAATTACTTTTAATCAATCACATTTATGGAATATTATTCCTCAATTTTTTGGATTTTTAACTTTTTTTATTTCTTCTTTAGCTATTTGTCATAGACATCCTTTTGATCAACCAGAATCTGAGCAAGAACTTGCTGATGGTTATCATATTGAATATTCTGGAATGAAATTTGGTATGTTTTTTATAGGAGAATATATTTCTATTATTATAATGTCATGTTTAATAACAACATTATTTTTTGGAGGATTTTATGGTTTTTATTCAGTGTCTATTTTTTGGTTTATTTTGAAATCTTTGTTTTTTATTTTTTTGTTTATTTTAATTAGAGCTTCTTTACCAAGACCAAGATATGATCGAGTTATGATTTTTGGATGGTTAGTTTGTTTTCCTATTGCATTATTAAATTTATTATTTACTGCTTTTTTAGTTTTATACTTATAAATATAAGGATTAATATGATTATAAAAAAAATAATTAAAATGGTCATATCACAATTAAATAGTATATTTTTAGTTTTTATGAATTCTTTTTCTAAACGTGAAACTAAATTGTATCCTGAAATTCCTGTTAAATTAACTCCTAGATATCGAGGAAGAATTGTTTTAACTAGAAATAAAAATGGAAAAGAGCGTTGTGTTGCATGTAATTTATGTTCATCTGTTTGTCCTGTAGGTTGTATATCTTTACAAAAAAAAACATTAAAAAATAATCGTTGGAAAGCTAAATTTTTTAGAATAAATTTTTCACGTTGTATATTTTGTGGATTATGTGAAGAAGCTTGTCCTACTTCTGCCATTCAATTAATTTCAGATTTTGAATTAGCTGATTATAAACGTAAAGATTTAATATATGAAAAAGAAGATTTATTAATTTCAGGACCAGGAAAATATTCAGATTACGATTTTTATAAATATTCAGGTATTACTATTAAAGATCCTAAAAATAAATCTTTATTAAAAAAAAATAAAACTGTTAATTTAAAAAGTCTTTTACCTTAGGAAAATTTTATAATGAATTTTTTTGAAATTTTTAGTTTTCTTTCAATTATGTTTACTATTTTAGTAATTTTTCAAAATAATCCTATATATTCTTTATTATTTTTAATTCTTTCTTTTTTATCAATTTCAGGTATATATTTTTCTATAGGAGCATTTTTAATAGGATCATTAGAGACTATTATTTATGCTGGAGCTATAATGGTTTTATTTATTTTTGTAATTATGATGTTAAATTTAGGTAAAAAATTTTTAATTAAAGAAAGAAAATTAAAATCTAAGACATCTTTTTTTATTTCTTTTTTTTGTTTAATAATAATTTTTTTTTTATTTTTTAAAATTTTATTAAATTTAGATAATAGAACAATTTGTTCATTTTATTTTAATATAAAAAATCTTAGTTTGACTTTATTTAATAAATATATTGGGATTGTAGAAGTTTCTTCTTTACTTTTATTATCAGCATTAATTATAGTTTTTCATTTATGTATAAATAAAAAAAATATACGATCTTAATTTTTTTTAGGAGGAATTTTGGTTACTATTTTAAATGGCTTAGTTTTGTCAACAATATTATTTTTTTTAGGAATATTATGTATAATAATTAGAAAAAATTTATTGTATGTTTTAATAGGTTTAGAAATTATGATTAATTCTTTAGCTTTAGCTTTAGTATTTATTGGAAATTATTGGAATCAAGTAGATGGTCAAGTTATGTTTATTTTTATTATTACAATAGCAGCTTGTGAAGCTAGTATTGGTTTATCTTTTTTAATTAATATTTATAAATATAAAAAAACTTTAGATATTGATTTTTTAAGTGAGAGGAAAAAATGAATTTGTTATTTTTAACTATTCTTTTACCTTTTTTTAGTTTTTTATTAATAATTTTTTCTCAAAAAAAATTTTCTAATATTTTTTATAAAATAATAGGTGTTTTTCCTATTTTTTCTTCTTTTATTTTAGTAAATTATTTTTATTTTTATAATTTTAATAATAAAGTTTATATTTCAAAAATATTTTGGAATTGGATGACTGTTTTAGATTTACATGTTAATTTTGGTTTATATATTGATAAATTATCTTTAAACATGTTACAAGTAATAACTGGGATTGGATTTTTAATACATATTTTTTCTATATGGTATATGAGTTATAAAATTAATATTTCTAGATTTTTTGCTTATACAAATTTATTTATTTCAAGTATGATTTTATTAGTTTTATCAAATAATTTATTATTAATGTATTTTTCATGGGAATTAGTTGGATTTTGTTCATATTCTTTAATTGGTTTTTATTATACTGATTTGAAAAATATTAAAGCTGCTATGAAAGCTTTTATTATTACTAAAATTGGTGATTTATTTATATTATTAGCTATTTTTCTGATTTTTTTTAAATTTCATACTTTAGATTTTTTTAAATTAAACGAACTTTTTCATGATTTTAGTTATAAAAATAAAGAACCTGTTTTTGAATTAATTGCTTTATTTATTTTAATTGGAGCTATTTCTAAATCAGCTCAATTTCCTTTACAAACTTGGTTATTAAAAGCAATGGTAGGACCTACTCCAGTTTCAGCATTAATACATTCAGCTACTATGATTACAGCTGGAGTATATTTAATTATAAGAATACATAGTTTATTTGAATTATCTGATCATATTCTTTATTTAGTTTCAATTTTAGGATCTATTACTATTTTAATTTCTAGTTTTTCTGCTATCTTTGAAAAAGATATTAAAAAAATTTTAGCATATTCCACGATGAGTCAAATTGGTTATATGTTTTTAGGTTTAGGAATGAAATTTTGGGATATAGTATTATCTCATTTAGTTGTGCATTCTTTTTTTAAAGCTTTATTGTTTTTATCTTCAGGTTCGTTGATTTTTTCTTGTAATGATAAAAAAAATATTACTAAAATGGGTGGTTTAAGAAAAAAATTACCATTTTTATATTTTTGTTTTTTATTTGGTATTTTTTCTTTAATATCATTTCCATATTTTACTTCTAGTTTTTATACAAAAGGTTCAATAATTTTTGAATCTTTTAACAAAGGTTATATTTATTTTTTTATAATTTCTTGTTTTGGAGTATTTTTTACTTCAATATATTCATCTAGAATTTTATTTTTAATTTTTCATGGAAACGGTACATTAAAAGTGAATTCAGTAAAAAATTTTTTTCATGATATTGTTTTAATAATTTTGTGTTTATTATCTTCAATATTAGGATTAATTTTATTTTCTTCTTTATTAGATATATCTATTTTAAAAGATATTACAAATAACAAAAAAAATATAATAGAAGTATTTTTATTTTTCTTATCTTTAATTGGAATTTTTGGATCTTATTATTTTTTTGTATTAAAAAAAAAAAATTCATTTAAAATTTTAAATAATAAAAATTATTATTATTTTTTTAAATTTTTAGATAAAAATTTTGGTTTAGATTTTTTATATAAATTATTTTTTATTAATTTATTTAATTTTATTAAAAGTTTATTTTTTATTGATTATATAAAAAAAATTACACGTCTTTCTTTTTGTGTTTTTAAGAATTTAAATAATTTTTTTATAACTTTTAATAATGGATATTTACGTTTTTATATTATATCTATTTTAACTGGTACTTTAACAATTTTAATATGCTTATTAATGTAGTTTATTAAAAAAATTAATATTTTTTTTTTAAAATAGGATTTTTTATTATGTTTTTGTGTTTATTAATTTTTTTTCCTTTTATTGGGGGAATTCTTTCTTGGAAATCGGAAAAATTAGGAAAAAATATACCTCGTTTTGTTTCTTTATTTTTTATAATTATTGATTTATTTTTGCTTTTTTTTATTTTTTTTAAACAAAAATTTTTTTTAGTGAATGAAAATAATAAAAATTTATTTAATTTAGAGTTTTGTCATACTTGGATTTCTGATTTAGGTATAAGTATACATTTTGGAATAGATGGATTTTCATGGTTAATGATTTTGTTAACTCTTTTTTTATCTTTCATTTCTATTTTATTATCTTGGTATGAAAAAATTAATAATGTAGGATTTTTTTATTTTTGTATTATGTTTTTAATTTCTAATACAATTGGTATTTTTTTATCTTTAGATTTATTTTTATTTTTTCTTTTTTGGGAAATTATAGTTTTTCCAATGTATTTTATAATGATAATTTGGGGTAGAAAATCTATATCTTTTAAAAAAAATTTAAATTTTAATTATGAATATTTAATATATTCTCAATTATCTGGATTAATTTTATTAATTTCTATATTAGGTTTAGTAATTAATTATCATAATACTTATCATATATGGACTTTTGATTATAATTTACTTAAAAATAATGTTTTAGATAAAAAATTAGAACTTTTTTTAATGATTGGTTTTTTTATTTCTTTTATTATTAAAGTTCCAATAGTTCCTTTTCATAGTTGGTTTCCTAAATTTCATAAAAATACTCCTATTTTTGGATCATTAGATTTAATTGGAATTGTTATTAAAACATCTATTTATGGTTTACTTCGTTTTTGTGTTGTTTTATTTCATCATACTTCATTAATTTATTCAGAATATTTTTATTTTTTAGGTTTATTTTGTATATTTTATAGTATATTTTTAGCTTTTTTTCAAAAAAGTATAAAAAAAATTATTGCTTATACTTCTATTTCACATATGGGTTTTGTTTTATTGGCGATTTATTCAGGAAATTTGTTAGCTTATAATGGAATAATTATACAAATGATTTCTTATAGTTTATCGACTTCAGCTTTAATTATTTTAACAAATATATTATATAAAAATTTTGGTACTGATAATTTTAAAAAAATGTCTGGTTTATGGAAAACAATGAATTTTGTTCCTGGTTTTTTTTTATTTTTTTTAATGTCTAATTTAGGAATTCCTGGAACTGGAAATTTTATTGGAGAATATTTAATGTTATTAGGATCTTTTAATAATTATCCTATAATTGTTTCTTTTTCAATGATAGCATTAGTTTTTTCTACTTTATGTTTTTTAAATATGTATCATAAAATATTTTATGGATCATGTTTTGTTTCTTCATTTAAATATAAAATTTCTAAATTAGAAATTTTTATTTTATTTTTGTTTTCTTTTTTATTAGTATTTATTGGTTTATTTCCAAACTTTATATTTAAAATTGATCATTCTTTTATTATAAATATCAGTAAAGAAATATATTGTTTTATTTTAATTTAAGGTAATTTATATAATGAATCCTATATTTCAACAATTTTTTTTTATTTCTCCTATATTAATTTTAGTTACTTCCATAGTATTAAATTTATTTGTTATTATTTTTAAAAGAAATTTATTATGTTCATTTTTAGTTACAATTTCAGGATTAATTGGATCTATCATTTCTTTTTATTTTTTAAAAAATAATCCTTTAATATATTTAAAATATTTATTAAATTTACAATCAATTAATTTTTTTTATATATTTTTATTTTTTTTAAGTAGTTTGTTTTCTTGTATCTTTTCTTATTTTTTTTTTAAAAATAAAAAAATTAATAAAGAAGAGTTTTATATTTTACTTTTAATATCTAATATTGGTGGATATTTATTATTTTTATCAACTAATATTTTTTTTATTTTTGTTGGTATAGAATTATTATCTTTACCTTTAATTGGAATAATGAGTTATTTTTCTTCATTAAGTTCTAAAAATTTAGAATCTTCTTTTAAATATTTTATAATTTCTAGTTTTTCTTTAATTTTGTTTTTATTAGGTTTATCTTTGATTTATTTATCTTATGGAACATTAGATATTTTTGTTTTAAAATCTTTAAATCAAATTTCTAGTGTTTCTTCTAATAATATTTTTTTAATTGGAATTATAATTTTATATATATCTATTTTAATTAAATTATCTGTATTTCCTTTTTTTTCTTGGGTTCCTGATATTTATGAAGGAAGCCCTTCTTTTATTTTAATATATTTTACTAATTCTATTATGTTAGTCATGTTAAGTATTTTTGAAAAATTATTTTCTTTTCTTCCTTTTAAAAATTTTTATTTTTTTTATTCAGTATTAGTTATAATTTCTATTATATCTATTTTTTTAGGTAATACTGTTGCTTTTTTTCAAAATAATTTTAAAAAATTAATTGGTTATTCTGTTATATCAAATGCTGGACATTTAATTATTTTTTTAATTTTATTACATAAAAATTATTTTTTAAATTCAATTATAAAAATATATTTTTTAGGATATTTTTTAAATAGTTTAGTTCTTTTTGGTGTTATTACAGCATTTTCTATTTTTTCAAAGAAACAAGATATTTATCTTTTTGAAGAATATGAAGGAATATTTTGGAAATATCCATTGTTATCAATTTCTATGATTATTTCTTTATTTTCTACTATAGGTGTTCCTTTAACAATAGGATTTTTTAGTAAATTTTATTTATTAAAATATTTAATTGAAAATAATTATTTTATTTTTTGTGCTATGATTATTTTTGGAAGTGTTTTAAGTTTTTGTTATTATTTAAATTTTATAAAAATTTTCTTTTATAAAAAAAATTGTAATTTTTTAAAAAATATTTATAAAAAAAATATTTTTAATTTAAGTTTAACTCTTTTTATTTTTTTTATTTCTTTATTTATTATTTTTTTTGGTTTGTTTCCTAACTTTTTAAAATATTTAAAATATTTTTAAAAAAATAAGTTTATTTTTTATATAAAAATATATTTTTTAGGTATTTTTGATAAAAAATATTTAATAAGTATATTTTAATTATTAATTTATTAAATTATTTTATAAATTTATAAAAATTTTAAAAAAAAATATTTTTTTATAAAATTTTTTTCTTTTTTCTTTTTTATTTTATAGTTTGATAATTTAATTTTTTAATTTAAAAATTTAATAAAGTATAAATTTTTTATTAAAAAAATTTTTATTTAAGATAATATTAAATTTTGATTTAATAAAATAAAAATTAATAAAAGATATAAATTTTTTAATTTATTAAAATTTATTAAAAAATTTTTATTTATATTTTATTAAAAAAATTATATATTAATTTTATTAAAAAAAATATGTTTTTTAGATTATTATTTTATTAAATTTTAATTAAAATAATATATTTTTTTGGAAAGTATATGAATTTATTTGATTATTTTTTTTTATTTATAATTTTTACATCTACTACGATAGGTTTAAAAAGAGGATTTTTTAGAGAAGTAATTTCTTTATCTACTTTAATTATTGTATTTTATTTAGCTTATTCTTTTTATGATTTATTGTTAATTAAATTTTATTTTATAGATAATTTTTATTTAAAAAATTTTTGTTATGTTATTTCTGTTTGTTTATTAATTTTATTTTTAGAATTTTTTTTATTGTTTATATTTGAAATTTTTTTTAAACAGAAATATTTTTTTGGAATAAATAATTTTTTATTAGGTTTTATATTAGGATTTTTTAGAGCAATGTTTTTAATTTTTTTATTTATTTTGTTTTTTAATGAAATTTTACATATAAATATTAGTAGTATTTATTTAAAAGATTCTATTTTTATTATGATTTTTTATAAATTACAATATAAAATATTAAATTTTTTTATATTTTAACTTTTTTAAAAAAAAATAATTAAGGAAAACTATTTAAAATGATTGAAAAATTAATATATGCATCTCGATGGTTTATGTTTCCAGTTTATATTGGTTTATCTTTTGGTTTTATTTTATTAACTGTAAAATTTTTTCAAGAAGTAATTTATATTTTTCCTGAAATATTAATAATTTCAGAATCTGGTTTAGTTTTAGTAGTTTTATCTTTAATTGATATTGCTTTAGTAGGTGGTTTATTAGTAATGGTAATGTTTTCTGGATATGAAAATTTTATATCAAAAATGGATATTAAAGGTACTAAAAAAAGATTAGGTTGGATGGGTACTATGGATGTGAATTCTATAAAAAATAAAGTTGCTTCTTCTATTGTAGCTATTTCTTCTGTTCATTTATTAAGATTGTTTATGGAAGCAGAAAAAATTTCAGATAATAAAATAATTGTATGTGTAGTAATTCATCTTACTTTTGTTGTTTCTGCTTTTGGTATGGCTTATATTGATAAGATGAGTAAAAAAAAGAAATAAAAAAAATAATTTTTTTCTTTAAATAAAAATTCATTTATTTTTTAATAGAATATTCAAACATAGCTGAAATTGATTCTTCATTACTAATTCTTCTAATAGCTTCTGCTAACATATTTGCTAAAGTTAATGTTCTAATATTAATTAATTTTTTTGAGTATTTAGATAATGGAATAGAATCACATACAATAATTTCGTCTAAGTTAGATTTTTTAATATTTTTCAGTGCATTACCTGATAATATTGGATGTGTTGCGTATGCAAATACGCGATTTGCTCCTCTTTTTTTTAATGCTTTTGAAGCATTACATAATGTTCCTCCTGTATCTATTATATCGTCTACTAATATACAATCTCTATTTTTTATTTCTCCAATAATGTTCATAACTTGAGATATATTAGATTTAGGTCTTCTTTTATCTATTATTGCTATATCAATATCATTTAAAAGTTTTGCTATTGCTCTAGCTCGAATAACTCCTCCAATATCTGGAGATACAATTACTGGTTTTATAAATTTTTTTTTTCTCATATCTTCTAATAAAATAGAACTTCCAAATACATTATCTACTGGAACATCAAAAAATCCTTGAATTTGTTCAGAATGTAGATCTACTGTAAGAACTCTGTCAATTCCTACGTTAGATAAAAAATCTGCAACTATTTTAGCAGTAATTGGTACTCTAGAAGATCTTACTCTTCTATCTTGTCTGGCGTATCCAAAATAAGGTATTACTGATGTAATTCTTCCAGCTGAAGCTCTTCTTAAAGCATCAACCATAACTACTAATTCCATTAAATTATCATTACAAGGTGAACAAATAGATTGTATTATAAATATATCTCCTCCTCTTACATTTTCATTAATTTGAACACTAATTTCTCCATCACTAAATTTACTAACTGTAGCATTTCCTAAATTAGAATTTAATAATTTAACAATACAATTAGTTAATTTTGGTACAGAATTTCCGCAAAATAATTTCATATAAATTTTTTTCCTATTATGAAAATATTATAAATTTATTGATATATAAAAAATTATAATATATCATTTTTAAAAATTAAATATTATTTAAAGTATTTATTAAAAATTTTTAATTTTATAAAAAAATTAAATTTTTTTAAAAATTTATTTTAATAAATTTTTATAATATTATTTCTAATAAAATAAAATGTTTAATTCAATTTTTTTTTAAATTATAATTAAATATATTTATTTAATTTTTTAAAAATATATTTATTAATTTGAATTATTTTTTTAAAAATTTTATTTTTTAATTAAATTATTAAAATTTTATAATTATATTTAAAAATAAAGGTTTTTTATAAAGTATGAAAATTTCTATATTAAAAAAATTAAAGTATTTAGAGAGTCGATCAAAAGAAATTGAAAATATTTTATCTAAAAAAAATACTATTAATGATAGAAAATATTTTTTAAAAATATCTAAAGAATATTTAAAAATTTCAAATACAGTTTATTTTTTTAAAAAATGGAAAAAAAATAAATTAAATATAAAAAAAACAAAAAAATTATTAAAAGATAAAGAAATTTATTTATTAGCTTTAGAAGATTTAATAATTTTAAAAAATAAGAAAAAAAAATTAGAAAATAAAATATATTCATCTTTATTATCATTAGATCCAAAAGATCGTTTAAATTGTTTTATAGAAATTAGAGCAGCAACAGGAGGAAATGAATCTTCTATTTTTTCTGGAGATTTATATAAAATGTATGTTCGTTATTCTGAACTTAAAAATTGGAAAGTAGATTTAATACATTATCATAAAGGAGAATTTGGAGGATTTAAAGAAATTATTATGAAAGTAATTGGAATAGGTTCTTTTGGACGTTTTAAATTTGAATCTGGAGGTCATAGAGTTCAAAGAGTTCCTAAAACTGAAACTCAAGGAAGAATTCATACTTCTACTTGTACTGTAGCAGTTATGCCTGAATTACCTAAAGAAAAAAAAATTAAAATTAAAAACAAAGATTTAAAAATTGATACGTTTAGATCTTCAGGAGCAGGAGGTCAACATGTTAATACAACTGATTCAGCTATAAGAATTACTCATATCCCCACTGGAATTGTAGTAGAATGTCAAGATGAACGTTCTCAACATAAAAACAAATCTAAAGCGTTATCAGTTCTTTTAGCTCGAATTAACTCCGAAAGAATTATTAAAAAAAATAAAGAAAATTCTTTTATAAAAAAAAATTTATTAGGAAGTGGTTTTCGTTCTGATCGAAATAGAACTTACAATTTTATTCAAAATAGGGTAACAGATCATAGAATTAATTTAAATTTGTATAAGTTAGATAAAATTTTAGAAGGGGATTTAGATATTCTTATTGATCCAATAATACGAGAAAATAAAGCTAGTGAAATGGCTAAATTATCTGAAATTAAATTATGAATATTAAAAAATGGACAAATTATGCATTAAAAAAATTAAATTTGATTGATAATGCAAAATTAGATATAGAAGTGTTATTAAGTTTTATCTTAAATAAACCTAGAAGTTGGATTATTTGTTTTGATGATTATTGTTTAACAAAAAAACAAATTAATAATTTAAATTTTTGTCTTAAAAGAAGATTTCTTGGAGAACCTTTAGCTTATATAATTAATAAAAAAGAATTTTGGTCTTTAAGTTTTTTTGTTTCAAGAAAAACTTTAATTCCTAGACCTGACAGTGAATTATTAGTTGAAATATCTTTAAAAAAAATCAAAAATAATATTTGGAATATTTTAGATTTAGGTACTGGATGTGGAAATCTTGCAATATCAATTGCATATAATAAAAAAAATTGTTTTGTTACAGGAATTGATTATTCAGAAGAAATTATTAAAATAGCTAAATATAATTCTATAAAATTAAATGTTAAAAATATAAAATTTTTTTGTAGTAATTGGTTTTCTAAAATTAATAAAAAAAAATATAATATGATTGTTAGTAATCCTCCATATATTAGTAATAAAGAATATTATTTTCTTAAAAAAAATTTAGTTTTTGAACCATTTACTTCTTTAGTTTCTAAAAAAAATGGCTTATTTGATATAATTTATATCATAAAAAATTCTAGAAAATATTTAAAAAAAAATGGATGGTTATTTATTGAACATAGTTATAATCAAAAATGTATAGTTTATAAATTATTTAAAAAATATTGTTATATTAATATTAAAACATATTGTGATTATAATAATTTATATAGAATTACTATAGGGCAATTCTTATAACTTATTTTTATAAAATTTTTATATAAATTATGTAATTTTAAATATATAAATACTTTATTTTGGTAAAAATATGAAATGTTTTTATAATATTGATTTTTCTAAAACAACAATTTTAGAAGTAATTATTTCTTGTTTAAAAAAAATAAAAAAAAATTTTCCTAAAAAATCTATATTATTTAATTTAAAATCTAAATTAAAAGAAATACGAAAAGAAATTAATTTTGAAAAAGACATGAAAAATAAATTAAAAAAATTATTAAAATTTTTTTATTATAAATGGAAATTTAGAGAAATGGATGGAAAATATAATATTACAGATTCTTTATGGTTAGATAAAGTTATAGAAAGTAAAAAAGGTATTTCTTTTTCTTTAGGAATAATTTTATTATTTTTTTCAAAAAAATTAAAAATTCCTCTTAAATTAGTAGTTTTTCCTACTCAAATTATTTTAAAAATAAAAATTTCTAATAAAAAAGTTTTATTTATAGATCCGAACAATGGAAATTTTTTAAGTATTCGTTTATTAAGTTTGTGGTTAAAAGGTAATTTCAATTCTAGTGCATTATTGTATGATAAATATTTAAAAAAAGCTAATTATCAAGATGTTTTAAAAAAATTTTTAAATTCTTTAAAATCTTCTTTAATGGAAGAAAAAAAAGTAGAATTAGCTTTAAAAGTAAGTAATATATTATTAAAAATTTCACCTAAAGATCCTTATGAAATTAGAGATAGAGGATTAATTTACGCACAATTAAAATGTTATAATGTAGCTATAAAAGATTTATCTTATTTTATTAAGAATTGTCCGAATGATCCAATAAGTGATATAATTAAATTAAAAATTGAATCTATTTCAAAAGAGTTTCATATTTTTCATTAATTTTTTAAATTTTTATTATTTACTTTAAAAATAATTTAAGATTTAATAATTTAAAATTTTCTTTTTAATTTTTAGGTGTTAATAATGTTAAAAAAATTAATTTTAGTTTTAAATTGCGGAAGTTCTTCTTTGAAATTTTCTATTATAGATCCTATTTTAAAAAAAACTTTTGTTTTTGGATGTGTTGAGTGTTTATTTTTAATTAATCCTATTGTAAATATAAATGTAAATTCTAAAAATTATAAAAAAATTTTACCAAATTATTCTGATCATCATAATGCATTAAATTTTGTTTTAAATTTTATTAAAAAAAATTTTCATAATTATTATTCAAAAATTTATGGAATTGGTCATAGAGTAGTACATGGTGGAGAAAATTTAAATAAATCATCGATAATTAATCATAATATTATTAAAAAAATAAAAAAAGCTTCAATTTTTGCTCCTTTACATAATCCTTCTAATTTAATTGGTATTCAAATTTCTTACAAATTTTTTCCTCATTTAAAATTTAAAAACGTAGCTGTTTTTGATACATCGTTTCATTCTTCCTTACCAAAAAGTTCTTATCTTTATGCTATTCCTTATAAATTTTATAAAAAATATAAAATTCGTAGATATGGAGCTCATGGAATCAGTCATAATTATATTGTTAAAAAATCACAAAAAATCTTAAAAAAAAATAAAAGTTCTTTAAATTTAATTAGTTGTCATTTAGGAAATGGTTCTTCTATTACAGCAATTAGAAATGGAAAATCTATTGATACTTCAATGGGATTAACTCCTTTAGAAGGTTTAGTAATGGGTACCAGAAGTGGAGATTTAGATCCTGCAATAATATTTTTTATGTATAAAAAATTAGGAATAAAATTAGATGATATTGAAGAAATTTTAACAAAAAAATCTGGTTTATTAGGATTAACTGAAAAAAGTAGTGATTGTCGTTATTCTGAAAAAAATTATAAAAATAATAAAAAAGCAAAACTTTCTATAGATATTTTTTGTCATCGTTTAGCAAAGTATATTAGCGCTTATAGTTCATTGATGAAAGGTAGGTTAGATGCATTAATTTTTACTGGTGGAATTGGTGAAAATTCTTCATTAATAAGGAAATCTGTTGTTTCAAAATTAGAATTAATTGGTTTTTTTATAGATAAAAAATTAAATATTTCAATTAAAAAAAATAAAAATTATTTTATTAATAAAAAAAATTCTCGTAATATATTAGTAATACCAACTAAAGAAGAATTATTTATTGCTATTGAAACAAAAAAATTAATTTATTAATGAATTTTTATCAACATTTTTTTAAAAAATAAAAAAAGTTTTTATAGGAAATTTATGTCTCGTACAATTATGTTAATTCCAATAGGAAAAAATAAAAGTTTAAATTCTGTTTCATTAGGTTTATTAAATATTTTAAAAAAAAAAAATATAAATTTAAATTTTTTTCATCCTTTTATAAAAAAAAATTCTATATATAAATCAGAAGATTATTTTTCTTATTTAAAAAAAAAATTTAATTTAATAAATATTATACCTTCTGTTTGTATAAAAAATTTTAATTATTTTTTAAATTCTAAAATTTATTCTGATTTTTTAGAAAAAATTTTTAATAGATATTATAAAAATAATTTTAATGAATTTTCATTAATTGAAGGAATTTCTTATAATAAAGATATTTCTATGGATTTTTTTAATCAATTAAATTTAGATATAGCAAGAATTTTAGATGCTGAAATTTTTTTTATAATTACTCCAGATAATAATTTTATTAAAGATTTAAATTATAAAATACATATTATAAAAAAATATTTTATGATATTTAATCGTTTTAAAAATTCTGGATTAATAATTAATTTTTTAAATAATATTAATTTTGATAGTTTTAATTTGTTTAATAAATTTTTTTTATCTAATTCTTCACACAATTCTTTAAAAAAAAATAATAATTTTTCTTTTAATTTAATAGAATATCAAAAAATTCCAATACTAGGTATTTGTTCTTTTAAAAAAAATATTTCATTAAAAAGAAGTATTTTTTTAAAAAAATTAAAAATAGAAGTTATTTATTTAGCTGATATTAAAGATATATGTTTTAAATTAATTCTTTTTTGTTCAAATAATTTTTTAGATATTATTAGTGATTTAAAAAAAGAAACATTATTAATTATTAATTTATCTAATAAATTAATTTTGAAAAATATTAATAAATTTATAAAAAATAATAATATTTTGTTTTCTATCTTGATTTTAGGAAATAATTTTATAGATTTTCTTCAAAGTGATTTATATTTTAATTTAAAAAAATTAGGAGTTTCAATATTTTTTTTAAAAGAAAAATATAAAAATTTATTTTATTTTTTAAATAAAATAAGTATGATAAATAATAAAAAAAATAAAAAAAAATTAATAAAAAAAGTAAATTTTTCTTTTCTTTCTGATAAAATATATTCATTTTTTTTAAATAAAAATAAAAAGAATAATGATTTATGTTCTTATCAATTTTTATATCAAATAAAAAATAAATTAATAAAAAAAAAAAAAACTATTATTTTACCAGAAGGAGAAAATGAAAAAATTATTCAAGCTGCTTATTTATGTTTTAAATTAAATTTATGTAATTGTGTATTATTAGGTGATATTAAAAAAATTAAAAGAAAATCTTTAGTTTTAGGTTTTTCATTACCTAAAGAAATAATAGTTATTAATCCTGATTATTTAAGAAAAAAATATATTAATTATTTTAGAGAAGTTTATAATTATCTTTCTTTAATTGAATGTAAAGATATTTTAAAAAAAAATAATATTGCATTATCTATGCTTTTATTAATTCATAATAATAAATATGATGGAGTAGTTGCTGGAATTATTAATACTACTGCTGATGTTATTAGACCTGCTTTAAAATTAATAAAAATGAAAAAAGAAACAAATTTAATTTCTTCAATTTTTTTTATGTTATTTCCAGATAAAGTTCTTATATATGGAGATTGTGCTATTAATCCTAATCCTAATGCGTTTGATTTATCTGAAATTGCTATACAATCTTCTGAATCTGCAAGAAATTTTGGAATTGATCCAAGAATAGCAATGTTATCATATTCTACTAATGATTCTGGATCAGGATTAATGGTTGAAAAAATCAAAAAAGCTACAGAATTAGTTCATAAAAAATGTCCTGATTTAATTATAGAAGGTCCTATACAGTATGACGCAGCAACTGATATAGAAGTTTCATTAACAAAATGTGTTAATTCTAAACTTTTTGGAAACGCGAATGTATTTATTTTTCCTGATTTAAATAGTGGAAATATAACTTATAAAGCTGTACAAAGAAATAGTTCAATTATTTCTATAGGTCCTATTGTTCAAGGTTTAAAAAAACCAGTAAATGATCTTTCTAGAGGAGCATCTATACAAGATATTTTATATACTATTTCTTTAACAGCAATTCAATCTGATATGATAAAGTAATAAAATATTTTTTAAATGTTTAATTTTATAGGATATAGTTTAATGATTATATTACTAGATATTTTTGAATAAAATAAATTGATTTCATGTTTTTTTTTATAATTTAAATTTTTTAAATTCTGTATTTTATATTTTTTTTTTTTTTTTTTTTTTAAATTAATTTGTCTAATTGAATAAGAAGTATTTTCCATTTCTTAAGGAGTAACTTAAAAATTATCTTAAATTAACTAAGAATTAATCCAAGGAATAGGATTAAAAAAAACTTTAAAGTATGATTTAAAATTTATAGTTTTTATTTGAATATTATTTATATATTTAATTTATTAATATAAAATTTCTTTATTTAAACCTAGTATTAATTTATTTTTAAATAAATATTTTTATCTAATTTTTTTTGTTAATTATTAAAAAAATTATAAGGTTTTTTTTTATTTTTTATTAATTTTTAATATCTTTTTTTTATTTTTCTATTTTTTTTTTTTTTTTTTTTTAATTAAAAAAATATTAATATAAATTAGGAATATTAAATAAATTAATTTTTTTTTGTTAATTATTAAAAAAATTATTTAATAGTTTTTTTAAAATATTTATAAAAAGTGTATATATATTTTATGAAATTTTTTTCTACTTTTTATAAAACTTTCAATTATTTTTATATTTATTATATTTATTTTATTTATTTTAATTCTAACTCTTTTTTAAATATGTTTTATAATAGAATTTTAAATAGAATTAGTTAAATTTAAATTATCATTATATTTTATTAATACATAAAAAAAACCTAATTTTTTTAGGATTTTTTACTCCGTATATAATTGGTTTAGGTAAAGAAATTTTAAAAGTAGATATAGTTTCATATAATTATTTTTTGTTTTTTTATATTAATTTTTCTTTAATTTTTTGTAATCCAACTACTTTTTCTTTTTTAAACATTCTAATTAAAATTACCCCTTGAGTATTTCTTTTTAAAATATTTATTTCTGATACTCTTGTTCTTACTAGTTTTCCAGCATTAGTAATAATCATTATTTGATTATTTTCATTTACTTGAATTGCTTTTACAACAGATAAATTTTTTTTTGTTATTTTTATAGATATTACTCCTTTTGTAGATCTAGATTTTATAGGAAATTCTTTAATATTAGTTCTTTTTCCGTATCCTTTTTGAGTAATTACTAATATTTCTCCATTTTTTTTAGGTATTATTAAAGATACAACTTTATCTTTTTTATCTATTTTTATTCCTCTTACTCCTGTTGCGTTTCTTCCCATTGATCGAACATGTTTTTCTGAAAATTGAACTACTTTTCCTTTTGATGTAAATAACATAATATTATTTTTTCCATTAGTTAAAGAAACTCCAATTAATTCATCATTTTTTTTTAAATTTAATGCAATTATTCCTTTATTTCTAGGATTTTTGAATGCTTTTAGAGAAGTTTTTTTAACAATTCCTAAAGCAGTAGCCATAAATATATTATTTTTTTTTTTATATTCTTTTAATGGTAAAATAGCTGTAATTCTTTCTTTTAAACTTAATGGTAATAAATTTACTATTGGTTTTCCTCTAGAATGACGACTAGATTCTGGTAATTGATATACTTTCATCCAATAAATAATTCCTTTGCTAGAAAAACATAATATTGTATCATGAGTATTTGCTACAATTAAATTTTCAATATAATCTTTAGATTTCATTTTAGCTGCATATTTTCCTTTTCCTCCTCTTTTTTGAGCTTCATATTCTGTTATTGGTTGATATTTTACATATCCCGAACGTGATAAAGTAACAACTACATTTTCTGACGTTATCATATCTTTAATAGCAATATCACAAGTTTTATCTGTAATTTCTGTTTTCCTTTCATCACCAAATTTTTTTTTAATTATTTTTAGTTCTTTTTTTATAAGCTCAATCATTTTAAATTTATTTGTTAATATTTTTTTTAAATAAGAAATATTTTTTATTAAATTTTTATATTCAAAAATTATTTTTTTATATTCTAAAGTAGTTAATTTATGTAATTTTGTATTTAATATTTTTCTAACTTGTTCTTTAGAAAAAGTATATTTTTCTAATTTATTATTTTTTTTTAATTTATTTTGTAATAATTTTTTAACAAAAGAATTTGTTTTCCATTTTTTAGACAATAGTATTTTTTTTGCTTGTTTTGTATTTTTAGAATTTTTTATACATAAAATTATTTTATCTATATTTTTTAAAGCAATTGTTAATCCTTCTAATAAATTACTTTTTTTTTTATATTTTTTATAATTAAATATACATCTTTTTGTTACTATGTCTTTTCTATGTGAAATAAAAGAATTTAATATTTCTTTTAAATTCATTAATTTTGGTTGACCTTGATATAATGCAACCATATTTATCCCAAAAGAAGTTTGTAAAGATGTTAATGAATATAATTTATTAAGAATAATTTCAGAAATAGATTCTTTTTTAATTTCTATAACTATTCTCATTCCATCTTTATCACTCTCATCTCTTAAAGCAGAAATTCCTTCTATTTTTTTTTCTTTTACTAATAAAGCAATTTTTTCTAATAATTTAGATTTATTAGTTTGATAAGGT
Organism: Buchnera aphidicola (Periphyllus lyropictus); assembly: GCF_024029895.1. NCBI lineage: Bacteria > Pseudomonadati > Pseudomonadota > Gammaproteobacteria > Enterobacterales > Erwiniaceae > Buchnera > Buchnera aphidicola. The sequence goes on along the minus strand of NZ_CP097457.1, from coordinate 415,153 downwards.
AGTTGATATATTATTATTGATTTTTTTTTGTTATTTGAATTATTTTCTATTTTTACACGTGCTCTTAAATATATTTTTCCTTTTCCAGTTTCATATGCTTCTTTAATTCCTGATTTTCCATTAATAATTCCAAATGTTGGAAAATCTGGACCAGGAAGATATTTCATTAAATTTTTTATGCTAATTTCTGGATTTTTTATGTATTTTAAACATGCATCGATTGTTTCACATAAGTTATGCGGAGGAATATTTGTAGCCATTCCAACAGCAATTCCTGATGATCCGTTAATTAATAAATTTGGAATTTCTGCAGGTAGAATTTCTGGTATTTTTTCTGATCCATCGTAATTTTTAACAAATTTTACTGTATTTTTATCTAAGTCATTTAATAAAGTATGTGCTATTTTAGACATTTTTATTTCAGTATATCTCATTGCTGCAGGAGAATCTCCATCAATTGATCCAAAATTTCCTTGTCCATCAATTAACATATATCTTAATGAAAAAAATTGAGCCATTCTTACAATAGAATCATATACTGCTGTATCTCCATGAGGATGATATTTTCCAATTACATCACCTACAATTCTTGCAGATTTTTTATATGGTTTATTCCATCTATTATTTAGTACATGCATAGCAAATAGTATTCTTCTATGTACAGGTTTTAAACCATCTCTTACATCAGGTAAAGCTCTTCCTATTATTACTGACATAGCATAATCTAAATAAGAATTTTTAAGTTCTTTTTCTATTTTTATTTTTGTAATTTCTCGAGCAAATTTTTCCATTTTTTTACTTCTCTTTTAAAATAATATTGATTTTTTTTTTTTATATATTAATAATATAACATATTGAAATGATTCGGTGAATTTTAGAAAAAATATAATTTTTTTAATGTTTTTTTTTAAATAATTTTAAGTAGAATTTTACTATTATTTTTATTTGTTTTAATATTTAATAAAGTAACTAATTTTTTTTATATTTATATTAAATAAAATTTTTTAAAGGAATTTATGGAAAATAAAGAAAAGAAATTAATTAAATCGTTATTTAAAAGATTAAAAAATGCAGAAAAAAAATCTTCATTGAGAGATGAAAAAGCAGAAAAATTTATTAAAGAATGTTTATTAAATCAACCTAATTCTGTTTATTACATGATTCAAATAATTTTGGTTCAGGAAGTAGCTATCCAAAAATTACATAAAAATATTGAAGATTTAGAAAAATTAATTGAAAAAAATAGTTTTTCTCAATCTAATAAAAAAAGTTTTTTATCTGGTTTATTAGAAAAATACACTACTCCATCTATAAAAAAAAATAGTTCATCTATAAATCTAAAAAAAAATATACCTTTAAATATAAATAGAAAATATGAATCTTCATTTGGTAGTGATTATTCAAATATAATTTCTTCAGGGAGTAGTTTTTTAGGAAATGCTTTACAAACTGCAGTTGGAGTAGCAGGAGGAGTAGTAGTTGGAAATATGTTAACTAATTTATTTCATAAACATAAACCTGAAGATAATTTATTTAATTCTAATTCGGATTTTCCTTCTATTAATCGTTCAAAAGATTTTAATGAAAATGATTTATATTTAAATAATAATAATTTAAAATCAAGTTCTTTTGTTAAAGAAAATGATTCTAAAAATAATATTGAAGATATTAAAAATAATGATCTTGATAATAATTCTTCTGATTCTAATGTTTCTTCTAATGAAAATAGTGAATTAGATTCAAATAATGATTTATTAGATAATAAAAATTCTTTAAATATTGATGAAAATTCAGATAAAAACTCATATATTTCTAGTTCTGATAATGAAAATTCAAATTATGATGATGTTTCGGATGAAAGTTTTGAAACTGAAAATGATGAATTTTTTTCAGATGATTATTATTAAAAATAATAATTTTAAAATTTTTAATTTTTTTTTTTTGAAAAATATTAAATTAATTTTTTAAAAATTTTTTAATAAAAATAAATTATTAAAATTAATTTTTTATATTCGATTAGTTTTATTTAAATATAAATTATTAAATTTAATTAATCGAATATAAATTTTTTTTAAATTATATTTTTTTTATATTTTTAGATAAATATTTTGAGATTCCTTTATGATTTGGTGTTATGCTATTTTTTTTAATAGTCCAATTTGCAGGGCATACTTTTCCTGTTTTTTTGTATAAATCTAATGCATCTATCATTCTTATCATTTCTTGAATGTTTCTTCCATAAGGTAGATCATTAATTACTTCATGTTTTATAAATCCGTTTTCGTCAATTAAAAATGATGCTCTTAAAGCTACTCCTAAATTAGGATGTTCAATATTATAAGATTTTTGAATTTTTCTTTTAATATCTGAAGCCATTACATATTTTATTGGTCCAATACCTCCATTTTTATATTTAGTTTTTTGCCATGCTAAATGAACAAAAACTGAATCACAGGATACACCTACTAATTTTACTTTTCTTTTTTTTAGTTCTTCATAACATTTATTAAAAGCGATTATTTCTGATGGACAAACAAATGTAAAATCCATAGGCCAAAAAAATAAAATAGCTTTTTTTTTAAATATATATTTTTTAAAATTAAAATTATCAATTATTTTTTCGTTTTTTAAAACTGCTGATGTTGAAAAATCTGGAGCTAATTGAGCAACTAAAGTCATATTTTTTATCCTTTTATATTAATAATAATTTTTTTAATTTAAAAATTTAATATTTTATAATTTAATAAAATTTTATATTATAATACTTTATTTATTATTTATATATTATTTTATTTTAATTTTTTATTATTATAAATTTTTTAAATTTAATTAGAGATTTATATGAATAAAATGTTATTTACTTGGAAAAATTTATTAAAAAAAAAAAAATATAAAATTTTAGAAATAGTTAAAAAAATAAATAAAAAAAGAATTTTTAAAAATATTTTTCCAAAAAAAGAAAATGTTTTTCATGCTTTTTTTTTAACTAAATTTAAAGATATTAAAGTTGTAATATTGGGACAAGATCCATATTTTAAAAAAAATCAAGCTCATGGTTTGTCTTTTTCTGTAAAAAGAGGAGTTTCTTATCCTCCCTCTTTAAGAAATATATTTAAAGAAATTAAATCTGATATTAAAGAAAACATTAAAATAAATTCTGGATGTTTAGAAAATTGGTCTAAACAAGGTGTTTTTTTATTAAATTCAATATTAACGGTTTCTGAAAATAAACCAGGTTCTCATATAAAATATGGTTGGGAAAAAATTACAGATTATGTGATTTCTTTAATTAATTTATATCATTCTGGAGTAGTTTTTTTATTATGGGGTAAGTATGCTAAAAAAAAAAGTATTTTAATTAATAAAAATAAAAATTATATATTAACTTCTTCTCATCCATCTCCATTATCTGCTTATAGAAGTTTTTTTGGGTGTAAACATTTTTCTAAAACAAACAAAATACTTGTAAAACAAAATAAAAAAATAATAAATTGGAGTACAAAATAATTTTTTAAAAAAAACCTAATTTTTTTTAGATAAATGGCTTTAATTTAATTTTAAGCCATTTTTTATAAATTTTTTAAAATATATAAAAATAATCTTTTTTTTTTTTTTTTTATTTTTCTATTTTTTTTTTTTTTTTTATTTATTTTTATTTTATTTTTTTTTAAAAATTCTAAAAAATTTTTTTGAATTAAAAATATTCCTTGAAATTTAGGATTATCTTTAAAGTTTAATTTTGATATTTTAGAAATTAATTTATTAATATTTGTTAATACATTTAATATTTTTTCAAAGAAGAATTTTTTTTTTTCTCTTTTTATTTTATTAAATTTTTTGTAATATTCTTTTTTTATATTTTCTATATAAGCTAAAGTTCTTAATGGAATTTCTTTAATATTTTTTTTAATTTTAGAAATTGAATTGTTAACATTATATATTTTATTTAAGGTATTTAAATATTTTTTTTTCTTGTTTTTTTATTTTTTTTATTTGTTTTTTATTTTCTTTTTTTTATCTTTTTTTTTATTGATTTTTCCATTTTTTTTCCTAAGATTTTTCATAAAAAATTTTTATTTATTTTATAGTATTTTTAAATATAAAAGTTAATTTCTAAAAATTTTATTATTAATTTAAGAGATATTTTCATTTTTTTAAAAAAATAAAGAAATAAAGAAATTAATTTTTTTTTAAAATAATAATATTTATAAGAATTTAATAATTAATTTATTAATAATTATAAAAATCTTTTTATTTTATTAAATATTTTATTAAATTTTTATTAAAGTAATATAAATTAATTTTTTAAGAGGAAATATAAGTTTTATTTTTTTTTTTATTTTTTTAAAATAAAAAAATTAATTTTTTATAAATTTTAAAAAAATTTTATAAAAAAATATTTTTATAAGTTTTTTTTTTTTTAATATTTTAAGATTTTTTTAATTTATTTTTTCTATAATTTTTGGAGTTGGCGGGATTTGAACCCGCGTCCAAAATTTTAATTTTACTAAAACACTACATGATTAGTCTTTTATGTATTTTTTTTAAGCTTCTTTTTATTAAAGACCTATTTAAGAAACTGAGTTTTATTTTTTTAACATATTAGTAAAAAAACGTTACTGATATGCGATCTCTAATTTTTATGACCATTTTAGATAATCTTAATTTGTAAGAGAAAACAATAAGATTTAAATGGGCTTTAAATCAGTTTTTTAAGCTGCTAAAGCATATTCCTGTTTATTTTTTGCAGATATTTTATTTTCGGTTTTTTATCGAGGCAAACCGAACCTCGTCATGCGAATTAGTATTATAAAATTTTGTCAAATCCAAAATCAACCCCTTGAATTTTTTTCTTTTTTTTTTTTTTTTTTTTTATATTTTATAAATTTTAATTTGTTTATAATATATCATTATAATATGATATTGTAATATTACAAAATTTTTTTAAAATAACATTTATTTTAAAAGTTTTATATATTTTAGAGGATTTTATGGGTGTTATAAAAAAAATTAAAAGTCAAATTAAAAATAATCCTATTTTAATTTATATGAAAGGTTCTCCAAATTTTCCAAATTGTGGATTTTCTTCAAAAGCTATAAATATTTTATTTTCTTTAAAAGTAAAATTTTCATATGTTGATGTTTTACAAAATCCAGATATTAGAAAAGAATTACCAATTTTTTCTAATTGGCCAACATTTCCTCAATTATGGGTTTCTGGAAAATTAATAGGTGGAAGTGATATTATGGAAGAAATGTTCGAGAGTGGTAAATTAAAAAAAATAATTAAATTTGAATTAAATAGAAAAAATTAATTTAATATTTTTTTTAAATTTTTTATTAAGATGTGATGTATATTTTTTATATCATATCTTAAATTTATTAGAAATAAATATATAATTTTTATATATTATTTATTATATATTTCTTTTATAAATCGGCCATCCACCTAATTTTTTCCATCTATTAATAATTTTACAGAATAAATTTGCTGTTTGTAAGGTATCATATAAAGCTGAATGTGCTTGATTATTGTCAAAAGATAGTCCTATTGCTCTACAAGCTTTAGAAAGAACTGTCTGACCTACAGCTAGTCCACTTAAAGTAGCTGTATCAAAAGTTGCAAATGGATGAAATGGATTATTTTTTGATTGAATTCTTTGTGAAGCTGCCATAATAAAATTATGATCAAAATTTGCATTATGAGCAACGATTATTCCTTTACTACAATCGTATTTTTTGATTCCTTTATAAATTATAGAAAAAATTTCTTTAAATGCTTCTTTTTCACTAACAGCTCCTCTTAAAGGATTAAATGGATCAATTTTATTAAATAATAACGCTTCTTTTTTTATTAAAGATCCTTGAAATGGTTTAATATGAAAATGTATTTTTTTTTCTGTTTTCAGCCATCCTTTTTTATTCATAGTTAATGTAATTACTGCAATTTCTAAAAGTGCATCAGTAATAGGATTAAATCCAGCAGTTTCTACATCAATTACTACTGGATAAAAAGTTCTAAATCTATTACTTAATAAGTTTTCATTTTTTTTTATATGCATTATAATTCCATTATTTAAATATTTTAATATGATATAAACTAAAAATTTTTAATTTATAAATATTATTTTTTTAAAAATTTTTTATATTATATAGTAATATTAAAAAATATATACAAATTTTTTTTTTTATTTTTTAATTAAAAATTAACATATTAATTTATTTATGTTAAGAATAATTCAAATAAATTTATTAAAAAATCCAAATTTTCTAATACATTTTTTATATTATATATTTTATTTTATAAATTTTTTATGAAATAGGAGTTTAAAATTATGATTTATAAATTACCACATTTAGATTATAAATATAGTGATTTAGAACCTTTTTTTGATAAAGAAACTATGAAGTTACATCATCTTAAACATCATCAAACTTATATTGATAATTTAAATAGAGTTTTATTAAAAATTAAATATTCAGATTATACAATAAAAGAATTATTATCTTCTTTACGTTTTGTTTCTTTAAAATATCAAACTATTTTAAGAAATAATTTAGGAGGACATATTAATCATAGTTTTTTTTGGAAAATTTTAAAAAAAAATACTATTTTAAAAGGAAAATTAAAAGAATCTATTGAAAAAAATTTTTTAAGTATAGAAAAATTTAAAGAAAGTTTTGTTCAATTTGCAATGAATCATTTTGGATCAGGTTGGGTGTGGTTAGTAAAATCAAAAAATAATTTATTTATTACTACTACTTCAAATCAAGATAATCCTTTAATGGGAAAAAATTTTGTTCGTAGTTTTGGAAAACCTATTATTGGATTAGATTTATGGGAACATGCTTATTATTTAAAATATAATAATAGAAAATTAGAATATGTAAAATCTTTTTTTAATGTTATTAATTGGGATAAAGTTTCTAAATTATATTTAAAATAATTAAATTTTTATTTTATTGATTTTTTTATTTCATTAATTTTTTATAAATTTTTATAAAAAATTTGTTTACTTTTTATAAATTTTTATAAAAAATTTTATTATAATTTGTTGTAATTTTTTATGTAATTTTTTATTAGTTTTGTTGATTTTTTTAGGGATAATTTTCATTGAATAAAATAAAAATAATTATTGGTTTAGGAAATCCTTTATCTAAATATCGAAATACTCGTCATAATGTAGGTTCTTGGTATGTTTTAGAATTAGCAAATTTATTTAATTTAAAATTAAAAAAAAAAACTAAATTTTTAGGATATTATAGTTATTTTTTTTATTTAAATAAAAAAATTTTTTTATTTATTCCAAATGTTTTTATGAATATAAATGGTTTATCTGTTTTAAAGATAGCTAATTTTTATAGTATTAAATTAGAAGAAATGTTTATTATTCATGACGAATTAGATTTACTTCCAGGAATAATAAAATTAAGAAATGGGTATGGAAGTAATGGTCATAAAGGTTTAAAGAATATTATTGGAAAATTTAAAAAAAAAACTGTTTATAAACGTTTATCAATAGGTATTGGACGTCCAAATAATAAAAAAGATATTTCTGATTTTGTTTTGTCAAAACCTACTAATTTAGATAAAAAAAAAATTTTTAGTTCTATTCGTTGTTCTATAAATAAATTATTTGTTAATAATTTTTAAAATATTTTTTATAAAATTAAAAAAATTATTATTTTTTTTAAATTTATTTTTTAATAAAAAAATTATTTTTTAGAGAAAATAATAAATTTTAATAAGGTTAAATATGAGTGTTAAATGTGGAATTATTGGGTTACCAAATGTTGGAAAATCGACTATATTTAATATTTTTACTAAATTAAAAGTTCCATCTTTGAATTTCCCTTTTTGCACTATTAAACCTAATGTAGGTTTTGCGTCTGTTTATGATGATAGATTATTTAAATTAAAAGAAATTGTTTGTCCTGATAAATTAATTTCAGCTACAGTTAAAATTGTTGATATTGCTGGATTGGTAAAAGGTGCATCTAAAGGTGAAGGTTTAGGAAATAATTTTTTAAGTCAAATTAGAGAAGTTGATGCTTTAATTCATGTTGTAAGATGTTTTTATGATGAGAAAATTTTACATGTTAATAATAAAATTGATCCTATTGATGATATAGAAATTATTAATACAGAATTAATATTTTCTGATATAGAATTTTGTGAAAAACAACTTATTTTAATAAAAAATTCAAAAAATATTAATAAGGAAAATTTTTTAGAAAAAAAAAATTTATTAGAAAAATGTATTTTTAATTTAAAAAATTTTATTTTATTAAGAACAGTAAAATTTTCACATCAAGAAAAATGTTTGATGAAAGAATTTAAGTTTTTAACATTTAAACCTACTATTTTTCTAGTTAATTTTAATACTTTTCAAGAAAATAAGACACTTTTAAATGATTTAAAAAATTTCTTAAAAAAAAATATTATAAAATTTATTGATCCAAAAAAATTTAAAGTATCTTTTAAAAATAAAAATTCTGAATTATTTTTATTTTCTGAAATTATTAATTCAATTTATAAAATTTTAAATTTAGAAACTTTTTTTACTGTTGGAAAGAAAGAAATAAAAGCTTGGCCTTTTATAAAAGGTTCTAATAGTGTAGAGACAGCAAACATTATACATAGTGATTTTGGAAGAGGTTTTATTAGAGCTAAAGTTATTAATTATTTTGATTTTATAAAATATAAATCAGAAAATAATGTAAAAAAAGCAGGAAAGTTAAGATTAGAAGGAAAAAATTATATAGTAAAAGATGGAGATATTATTCACTTTCTATTTAATGTATAAATTTTTTAGAGAGGATTTTTTACCTCTCTAAGTATAATTTTATTGATTTAATATAATTTTTTTTAGTTTATGAAAATTAGGTTTAATACTATAAGATAATTCTTTTAAATTAAAAAAATTAGATATAGATTTTGGAATTTCTAGTTTTATTTTTAGAGTTTTTTCTACTGTTTCTTTAAATTTTACTGGATGAGCGGTTCCTAAAAAAATTCCATATTCTTCTTTTTTTATTTGTTTTTTTAATAATGTATATGCTACTGAAGCATGAGGTTCAGATATATAATTGAATTTTTCATATAGATTTTTTATATTTTTTTTGGTTTTATTTTCAGATACACTTCCATATCCTAATTTTTTAATATTCCATTTTTTTCTATTGAAAATTTCTATTACTCTAGGCCAATTATTTGGTCTGCTAATATCCATTGCATTAGAAATAGTTGAAATAGTTTTATAAGGATTCCATATTCCAGTTTTCATAAATCTAGGAACAGTATCGTTAGAATTTGTTGCTAATATAAATTTATGTATAGGTAATCCCATAGATTTTGCTAATAAACCAGCTGTTAAATTTCCAAAATTACCACATGGTATAGATATAACTATTTTTTTTTTATTTATTTTTGAAGTTAAAGAAAATATTTCAAAAAAATAGCATATTTGAGCAAATAAACGACTTATATTTATTGAATTAGCTGAGTTTAATTGTGTTTTTTTTTTTATTTCTTTGTCATTAAAAGATTTTTTTACTAGTTTTTGACATTCATCAAAACTTCCATCAATAGCTATTGTTATAATATTTTTTCCTAAAGTACAAAATAGTTTTTTTTGTATTTTGCTAATTTTTCCTTTTGGATATAATATTATCACTCTTATATTTTTCATTTTATAAAAAGCATGAGCTACTGCAGCTCCTGTATCTCCAGAAGTAGCAGTTAATATAGTTATCGATTTATTTTTTTTATTTAAATGTGACAAGATTTGAGCCATAAATCTAGCTCCATAATCTTTAAATGCTAATGTTGGACCATGAAATAATTCACAACAGGAAATATTATTTTTTAAATTAATTAATTTAGGTTTAATAAATGAAAATGCTGATTTTACGCTTGAATCAATTTTTTTTTTTTTTATTTCTGATCCTATAAATAAAGATAGTATTTTTTGACTTCTATTAATAAAATTTTTTTTTAATAATGATTTTATTTTTTTTTTAGGAATAATTGGTAATTTTGAAGGAAAAAATAACCCTTGTTTTTTTCCTAATCCTAATTTTACAGCTTTAGAAAAACTTACTTTTTCGTTTTTATTTTTTAAGTTATATAGTTTCATTATTTTTTGTCCTAATTTGTCTTGCTCCAATAAAATCTATTTTACAAATATGAGAAAACCCTTTTTTTGTTTGAATATAATTTTTTAAAAAATAATCTTTTATTTTTTTTGCGTTTTTTTTATTTTTACAAATAGAAAATATAGTAGGTCCAGATCCGGATATTCCATAAGCAATAGATCCTATTTTTTTTATTCTTTTTTTATGTTTAGAGAAATTTTTTAAAAATTTTTTCCTATAAGGTTCTGCAATTACATCTTTAATGGAATTTGCTGCTAAATCAGATTGGTTAGTATATGAAGCATGTATAAAACGTGATAAATTTTTACTATGTTTAATACATATTTTTCTACTATATTTTTTTGGTAAAACTGATCTTGATAGAGCAGTAGATAATTTAGTTCCAGGCCAAGCTATAACCCAAAACCAATCTTTAAAAAAAGGTATTTTTTGAGAAATATTTCTTTTTTTATCTAATATTAATTGAATTCCTCCTAAATATGATGGTGCTACATTATCATAATGTATTTCTCCAGATATTTTTTTTTCTAATATTCCCATTAATTTTAAAAGTTCTTCTTTATTCAATGGATTATTAAAAAATATATTCAATGCAACTAATGTTGCTACAATAGAACATGCGCTTGAACCTAATCCAGAACCAATAGGAAGATTTTTTTCAAGAGTTAAATGAATATTTTTTTTTATTTTTATTTTTTTACAAAATAATGACCAAGCTTTCCAAACTATATTTTTTTTATAATATTTCGGAAGTTCTTTAGAAAATTTTCCTTTATTTATTAATTTAAATTCATTTGATTTTTTAATTTTTACTAAATCACCTAAAAAATTTTTTTTGATTGGATGAATTGCTGCTCCTAAAATATCAAATCCTACTCCTAAATTTCCGATAGAAGCAGGCGCATACACTTTAATCATTTTGTACTCCAATTATAATACTATTTTTAATAGGTCAGAAAATACTCCTGATGCAGTAACTTCTTTTCCTGCTCCGTATCCTCTTATTACTAGAGGCATTGGGTGATAATATTTACTATAAAAAGATAGCGCGTTTTCTCCATTTTTTATTCCATATAATGGATCATTTTTATGGATTTTAGAAATTTTTATTGAACAAATTCCATTTTTATTAATTTTTCCTATAAATTTAATTTTTTTATTATTAATTTTAGCTGATGATACTTTTTTATAAAAATATTTATTATAATCTTCTATTTTTTTTAGAAATTTTTTTATGCTTATTTTTTTATTAATTGGTTCAGGAAGAATATTTTTTATAATGATATTTTTTAATTCTAATTGGTATCCAAATTCACGAGCAATTATTAATAATTTTCTTGCTACATCTAATCCAGATAAATCATCTCTTGGATCAGGTTCTGTTAATCCTTTATTTTTAGCTTTTTTTATAGCTTCTGAAAAAGAAATTCCTTGTTCTAATTTTCCAAAAATATATGATAATGATCCTGAAAGTATTCCTTTAAAAGAAATTAATTTATCTCCTGTATTTTTTAAGTTTTTTATAGTTTGTATTATTGGAAGACCTCCTCCAACGTTTGTTTCATAAAAAAAATTCTTTTCTTTATTTTTAGCTATTTTTCTAATTTTTTTATAATGATTAGTGTTTCTTGTATTAAATTTTTTATTAGGAGTTACTATATGAAATCCATTTTTTATATAGTTATAATATTGATGAGAAATTTTTTTACTAGATGTACAATCAATAATTACTGGATTTATATAATAGTTTTTTTCTGTTATTTTGTTTATGGTTTTTATTAAATCTTTTTCTTCATATTTTTTTTTAATTTTTTGGAAATCTTTTTTCCAATTTTTTATTGAAATTTTATTTTCATTAAAAAGTATTTTATTAGAATTTGATATTAAACAAATATTTATTGTTATATTTAATTTTTTTAAATTGGATTTTTCTAATGATATTTGATTTAATAAAGTTTTTCCTATTCCACCAATTCCTAATAAAAAAATTTCAATTATTTTTTTTTTATTTATAATAATTTTATGTATTAATTTGATTCCAATTTTTATATGTTTAGATTTTAAAATTATTGAAATAGAATTTTTTGATATATTATTATTAAATAAAAATGTTTTAATATTAGAGTTATATAATGATTTTTTTATTTTATTTATTAATTTTTTTTGTTTTGTGATTTTATATTTAATAACAGATATTATAGATAATTTTTTTTTTATTATAATATATTTTTTAAATTCATTTTTTGATTTGAAAATTTTTTTTTGTATTATTTTTTTTATTATTTTTTTATATTTTTTTTTACAATAAAATTTTATGGAATTTTGATTTATAAAATGAATTAATGAAAAAATAAAAATATTTTGAAATTTTATTGATTTAATTAATATTTTTTGAATTTTTTTGATATTTTCTTTTTTTTTAATTTTTATTAAAAACATACATATGTTTTTTATATAAGTTACACTAGCATGATATTTTTTTTTTGATTTTTTATTTAGATCTAATATTTCTGTTCCTTTTTTATTTTTATTAAATGTATTTTTAATATGACATGGGATATTAAATTTTTGTAGTGGTTTAATTGTTTTATGATGTAATACTTTAGCTCCTAAATTAGATAATTCAGTTATATTTTGATATGAAATTTTTTTTATTATTTTTGGATTAGAAACAATTTTTGGGTCACAAGTAAGAATTCCATCTACATCTGTCCATATTTCACAAACTTTAGCTTTAAAACAAGCAGATAATATTGCTGCTGAATAATCTGATCCGTTTCTTCCTAATAATACTGTTTTTTTTTTTTTATCTCCTGCAATAAAACCTGGCATTAAAATAATAGAATTTTTTTTTATTTTTATTTTTTTTAAATTTTTATTTGAAAGTGGAATATTTACATATGAATCAAGAATTTTTCCAAAAGTAATAATATTTTTAACTGGATTAATTATGTCTACATTATATTTTTTTGAGATTAAAATATTTTTCATAATATAAGTAGATAATATTTCTCCTCGAGAAATAATTTTTGCAAATGTATTATCAGGACATTGATTTAAAATATATATACTTTTTAAATTTTTTTGAATAAAATTTATTTCTTTATCAATTTTTTTTTTTGTTTTAAAAAAATTAAATTTTTTATTTTTTTTATATATTTTTTTAATTATTTTATAAAATTTTTTTTTTATGTATAAAATTTTTTTTTCATATCTTTTTTTATTTATCGCTATTTTTATTAATTTTTCTAAATAATTTGTAATTTTAGCTGGCGCAGATAAAACTACTGCAATTTTATTTTTTTTACATTTTTCTTGAATTATTTTAGAAACAGAAAAAATTGTTTTTGAATTTTTTAATGAAGTTCCGCCAAATTTTAAAACGTTTATCATTTTTTAAGGTTCTCCTAAATCTATATTTTTAAAATTTTAATATTTTATTATAATAAATGTTTTTAAAAACTAATCAAAATATTATATATTTTATATAAATTTTATATATATAAATTAATTTTTTATATTTTTTTAAATAATTTTTTTAGTCAGATAAAATTTTTTTAATTTTAATAAATATTTTAATTAAAATTGTATATTTTAATATATAGAATTTATTTTGTATGTTTTTAAATATTTTAAATTAAAGTTTTTAATAGTATTTTTTACAATTTTAAAATAAGATTGTATATATTAAAAGGTAGACATTTTCTTACTATTAAATTTAATAAAAAATAATGATTAAATATACTGTAAAAATGATTTTTTCTTCTATTGAATTACGTAATAGAGTTAAAGAATTAGGTATACAAATTACTAAAAATTATAAAAACGATTCTAATAAAATGATTTTAGTAGGTTTATTAAGAGGTTCTTTTATTTTTATTGCTGATTTATGTAGAGAAATTAAAATTGATCATGAAGTAGATTTTATGACTACTTCTAGTTATAGAAATAGTATGTTTTCTAATTTTGATGTAAAAATTTTAAAGGATTTAGATGAAGATATTAATAATAAAAATGTTTTAATTATAGAAGATATTATTGATTCTGGTCATACTTTAAGTAAAGTTTTAGATATTTTAAAATTAAGAAATCCAAAATCTATTTCTATTTGTACATTATTAGATAAATCAGAATGTAGAGAAGTTAATATAACGGTAGATTATATAGGTTTTTCTATATCTAATGAATTTGTTGTTGGATATGGAATTGATTATGCTCAATGTTATCGTAATTTACCTTATATTGGAAAAGTTATACCTATTAAAAAATAATTATTTAAAAATAATAAAAATTTTTTATTTTTTACTTAAAAATTTTAATTTATTTTTAAATTATATTTATTTATTTTTGAAATTTTTTAAATTATTATTTTTTTTAAATATAAAAAGTTTTTTTATAATTAAGTAAAATTTTATTATTTTTTATTTTTTTTTTTTTTTATTTTTTCTATTTTTTTTAATTATATATAAATTATATGCTTCTAAAAATTGTTTATTTTTTTTTTGTTTTTTAACAATTTTTTTTTTATTATATATTAATATATTTATTATTTTTAAAATTTCTTTAACTGAATACATAATTTGTTTAGGTATAGATAATATAAATGATGCTTTTTTTAAAATTATTTTTAGTGATAAATGTGAAGCTTCTTTATGATTTATTTTTTTTTCCTTTTTGATTTTTAAAGTATTAAATATATAAGGATATAATAATATTGAAGACCATAAAAATGATAAATTTATGGGTTTTTTTTTTTTAAATCTTTTATCATTTTCTTTTAATACATTTATCATTAATGTATGTATTAAAATATTTATTTTTTTATTATGATATAAAAATGGAAAAGGAAAAATTCTTTTTAATAAATAAAATTTTTTTAATTTTTTATATGTTTTATATCCAAATCCTGATTGTAATAACTTATTTAATTCATTGTATAATCTAGCTGATGGAATATGAGAAATTAATTTTGCTAATTTTGGAATAGCTAAAGCTGTTTTTTTTTCTATATTCATTTTTAATTGAACAGAAAAACGAATTACTCTTAACATTCTTACTGGATCTTCTCTATATCTTTGTTCGGGATTTCCAATTAATCTTATAATTTTTTTTTTTATATCTTTAACTCCACCTACATAATCTCTTATACTTAAATCTATTATATTTAAATATAGAGTATTTATAGTAAGATCTCTTCTCTCTGCATCTTCTTCTATTTCTCCAAATATATTATCTCTTAATAATATTCCAAATTTTTTTTTTTTATATTTTTTACATATATTTTTTTTATTAAAATGGTGACCTCTAAAAGTAGATACTTCTATAGTTTCTTTTTTAAATATAATATGTGCAATTTGAAATCTTTTTCCAATTAATCTGCAATTTTTAAATAGTTTTTGTATTTCTAATGGAGTTGCATTTGTTACTAAATCAAAATCTTTTGGTTGATTTCCTATAATTAAATCTCTTACACTTCCTCCTACAAGATATGCTTGATAACCTGATTTATTTAATCTAAATAATATTTTAATAGCATTTTTGCTAATTTTTTTTCTAGATATATTATGTTTTTTTTTAGGAATTATTATCATATTTATTTATTTATAGTGAAGTATTTTATGTATAAAAATATATTTTTTGTATTGATTTTTTATTTTTTATAAAGAAATTTATTTTATATAATAAAATATCAGAGAAAAAAATTTTTCTATTTTTAATTATTTTATTTTTTATATAAGTATTTGTTTTTCTCTTATTTCTTCTAGTGTTTTACAATCAATACAAAGATCAGCAGTAGGTCTGGCTTCTAATCTTTTTATTCCTATTTCCACTCCACAAAATGAACAATATCCAAATTCTTTTTCTTGAATTTTTTTTAAAGTAATATTTATTTTTTTAATTAATGTATTTTCTCTTTCTCGATTTCTTAATTCTAAATTAAATTCTTCTTCTTGAACTGCTCGATCGATTGGATCAGGAAAGTTAGAAGATTTTTTTGATATATCATATATATTAATTTTATTTTTATTTAATTGTTTTTTCCATGTTTCTAATATTATAGTAAAATGATTTATTTGTTTAGAATTCATATATTTTTCATTTTTTTTTTTTTTATATGAATTTACTCCTGCAATTGAAAGTATACTTAAAGAAGATTTTTTGATATTTTTTTTTTTCATGAAATATTTTCCTTAATATATTTTAAAAAATAGATTAAATTAAAAAAAATAGCAGTTAGTTTGTAAATTTTATAATATACATTAGATTATTTATAATATGAAATTAAATAATTTTCTATAAATTTTTTTTATTGTTTTTTTTTATTTTATTTTATTTAAAATCTTTTTTATTTTTTATATTTAAAATTTAATTATATAATATATAAATGTTTTTTAATTAAATTTATGTATTAGAAAAAATTTTAAATATTTTTTTAAAAAGGATTTATATATGTTTAAAATAGTATGTGGAATTGAATATAATGGAAGTAGATATTATGGATGGGAAAGTCAAATAAAAAATTTTTCAATTAAAAATAAGTTAGAGGAGGCAATATCTAAAATAGCTAATCACAAAGTTTATATTTTTTGTGCAGGAAGAACAGATTCTGGAGTTCATGCTTATAATCAAGTAATACATTTTACAACTTATTCTTTTAGAAAAAGAAGATCTTGGATAATAGGTATAAATAGTTTATTACCAAAAGATATTTCTATAATTTGGATAAAATATATTTCACATGATTTTCATGCTCGTTATTCAGCTATTTCTAGAAGTTATCGTTATATTATATATAATAATTTTATTCGATCTGCATTATTAAATAATAGAGTAAATAATGTTTTTTTTAATTTAAATGAAAAAAAAATGCATAATTCTGGACAAATTTTATTAGGAGAACATGATTTTTCTTCTTTTAGAGCTTCTGGTTGTCAATCTTTTACTGCTTGGAGAAATATAATAAATTTAAATGTATATAGAAAAAAAAAATATTTTGTTATAGTTGAAATTACAGCTAATTCTTTTTTATATAAAATGGTTAGAAATATTGTTGGTTGTTTAATTGAAATAGGAAAGAATAAGAAAAAAAAATCATGGTTATTAAATGTTTTAAATTTAAAAAATAGAAATTTTGCAGGTCCTACTGTTTTAGCTAATGGTTTATATTTGTTTTCTATAAAATATCCTAAGCATTTTAATATTTAATAAATTATTATATTTTTTTAAAGTTTTTAATTTTTAAAAAAATTTTATTAAAAATATAATATTTTATATATTAAAAATATATTTTTTATATAAATATTTTTGTTAAAAAATAATTTTTTTATTTAAAAAATATTTATTTTTATTAAAATTAGTATTTAAGAAATATTTTTTATAAGTTTATTTTTTTAAATAAAATATTATTATTTATATTTTATTTAATATTTTTAGTTAATTTAATGATTTTTTGTATATAATATAAAACTTTTATAAAAGAGAAGGATATATGTTTTTTAATTTTTTGAAAAAAATATTTGGAAGTAGAAATGATAAAATATTAAATAAATTAAATGTTACTGTAGATAAAATTAATATATTAGAAAGTAAATATAAAAATTTTTCTGATCAAAAACTTAAAGAAAATACACAAATTTTTATCAGACGTTTGAAAAATAAAGAAACTTTAAAAAATTTGTTAGTAGAAGCTTATGCTACAGTAAGAGAAGCTAGTAAAAGAGTTTTTGGAATGCGTCATTTTGATGTTCAGATATTAGGAGGAATTGTTTTAAATAATCGATGTATAGCAGAAATGAAAACTGGTGAAGGAAAAACATTAACTTCTACACTTCCTGTATATTTAAATTCTTTACAAGGTAAAGGTGTTCATATTATTACTATGAATGATTATTTAGCTAAACGAGATTCAGAAAAAAATAAATTATTATTTGAATTTTTAGGATTAACAGTTGGTTTAAATTTGTCTGAATTATCTCATTCTTTAAAAAAAAAAGCTTATTTAGCAGATATTACTTATGGTACAAATTATGAATTTGGATTTGATTATTTAAGAGACAATATGGTTTTATCAAAAAATGATCAAGTTCAAAGAGGATTAAATTATGCATTAATCGATGAAGTAGATTCTATTTTAATTGATGAATCGAGAACTCCTTTAGTTATTTCAGGAGAAGAGAAAGATTGTTCTAATTTATACTTTAAAATTAATAAAATTGTTCCTTTATTAAAACAACAAGAAAAAGAAGATACAGAAGATTTTTCAGGAAATGGAGATTTTTTTTTAGACGAAAAAATTAAACAAGTATATTTAACAGAAAAAGGACTTATAAAAATAGAAAATATTTTAGTTAAAAACAATATTTTAAAAAAAAAAGAATCTTTATATTCTTCAAAAAATATAAAATTATTGCATCATGTTATTTCTTCTTTAAGAGCACATAAATTATTTATTAGAGATGTTGATTATTTAGTAAAAAATAAAGAAATAGTTATTGTAGATGAACATACTGGAAGAATAACTTTGGGTAGAAGATGGTCAGATGGTTTACATCAAGCAATTGAAGCAAAAGAAAAAGTTTTAATTAAAAATGAAAATAAAACATTAGCTTCAATTACTTTTCAAAATTATTTTCGATTATATAAAAAATTATCAGGAATGACTGGAACTGCAGAAACTGAATCATATGAATTTAGAACAATATATAATTTAGATACTGTTGTAATACCTACTAATCGTTTAATGATACGTGAAGATTTTTCAGATTTAGTTTATTTAACAGAAAAAGAAAAAATTTCTTCTATTATTAAAGATATTAAAGATTGTTATGTTTCTAAAAAACCAGTTTTAGTAGGAACTATTTCTATAGAAAAATCAGAGATTATTTCAAGTTATTTAAAGAATTTAGGAATTAAACATAATGTTTTAAATGCTAAATTTCATAAAAAAGAAGCTAAAATAATTTCTCAGGCAGGTAAATTAGGAGCTGTTACAATTGCTACTAATATGGCTGGTCGAGGAACTGATATTATATTAGGAGGATATTTTGAAAATAAAAATTTTAATCATTTAGAAAAAAAAATAAAGAAAAAAATGCTTAAAAAATATAATTTAAAGAAAAAAAAATGGAAAAAAAATAATAAAATGGTATTAAAAGCAGGAGGTTTACATGTTATTGGAACAGAAAGACATGAATCTAGAAGAATTGATAATCAGTTAAGAGGTAGATCTGGAAGACAAGGTGATTGTGGTTCATCTAGATTTTATTTATCAATGGAAGATGATTTAATGAGAATTTTCGCTTCAGAAAAAATTATTAATATTATGCGAGCTTTTGGAATGAAAAAAGGACAATCTATTGAAAGTTCATGGGTAAATAAAGCTATATTTAATGCTCAAAAAAAAGTAGAAAATAGAAATTTCGATATTAGAAAACAATTATTAGAATATGATGATGTTATTAATAAACAAAGAAAAGTTATTTATAAACAAAGAAATATATTAATTAACAAAAATGATATTCATAATACTATTACTACTATATCTAAAGATGTTTTTTTATTTGTTATTAGAAAATTTTCTAAAAAGAAAAATTATTTTATAAATAAAAAAAGTTTATTTAATTTACAAAAAGAACTTTTAAAAAAATTTAAAATTAAAATTAGTTTTAAAAATGTATTTAAAGATATTAAAAAATATAAAGATTTAGATATTTTAGATTTAGTATTAAAAAAATTTAGAATGAATTATTTTATTAAAGAGAAATTAATTGGCTCTACAAATATGAGAAATATAGAGAAAGCAATTATGTTAAAAAAATTAGATTTTTTTTGGAAAGAACATTTATCTGATATGGAATATTTAAGACAAGGAATACATCTAAGAGGATATGCTCAAAAAGATCCAAAATTAGAATATAATCGTGAATCTTTTATTATTTTTTCAGATATGTTAGAGTCTTTAAAATATGAAGTAATATTAGAATTAAGTAGAATTAATTTATCACAGTTTAATCCATATGGAAGTCAAGATTCTAATTATAAATTTTCTATTCATGGAAAATTTTTTAAAAAATTTAAAAAATCTATTTTAAAAAATCCAGAGATTAAATATAATTATTCTAAAGAATTTAATAAACCGAAGCAAATTTTAGATAATGATAAATGTTATTGTTTTTCTGGAAAAAAATATAAAAATTGTCATAAAAAATTAGATTATTAATTTTTTTTAAAATTTTTTATATAAAATTTTTATACTTTTTAATTTATAATTTGAATAATAATATATTTAAATTTATTTTTTAATAAAAATTAAATAAATTTTTAAAAAAAAATAAAAATTTTTGTCAGATATAATAAATTTTTATCATTAAATAAAATGGAGTATCCTATGTCTAAAAATAATTATACGGATGTTGATATAGATCCTATAGAAACAAAAGATTGGTTAGATTCTATAGAATCTGTAATACAACAAGATGGAAATAAAAGAGGAATATTTTTAATTAATAAAATATTAAAAAAATATAAAAAAATTGGTTCTTTATTTTTTAATAAAAAATTAATTACTAATTATATTAATACAATTCCTAAAAAAGAAGAATATTTTTATCCAGGAAATATAAAATTAGAAAAGAAAATTGCTTCAGCGGTACGTTGGAATGCAATAATGATGGTTTTAAGAGCTTCTAAAAAAAAATTAGATTTAGGTGGTCATTTATCATCTTTTCAATCTTCTTCATTAATTTATGAAATTTGTTTTAATCATTTTTTTAAAGCTAATAATTCTTCAATTTTGGGAGATATTATTTATTTTCAAGGACATATTTCTCCAGGAATTTATTCAAGAGCTTTTTTAGAAGGAAGATTATCTGAACAACAAATAAATAATTTTAGACAAGAAATTTATGAAAAAGGATTACCATCTTATCCTCATCCTAAATTAATGCCTAATTTTTGGCAATTTCCTACTGTTTCTATGGGTCTGAGTTCAATTTGTTCTATTTATCAAGCTAAATTTTTAAAATATTTACATAATAGAGAGTTAAAAAATACTAATCATAGAAAAATATATGTTTTTTTAGGTGATGGAGAGATGGATGAACCTGAATCTAAAGGGGCAGTTAATATTGCTGCTCGTGAAAAATTAGATAATTTAATTTTTGTAATTAATTGTAATTTGCAAAGATTAGATGGTCCTGTTATGGGAAATGGAAAAATTATTAATGAATTAGAAAGTTTTTTTCGTGGTTCTGGATGGGAAACGATTAAAGTTATTTGGGGAAATAAATGGGATAAATTGTTAAAAGAAGATTTTAGTGGAAAATTAATTAAATTAATGAATGAAACTTTAGATGGAGATTATCAAACTTTTACATCTAAAGATGGAGCATATATTAGAAAAAATTTTTTTGGAAAATATCCAGAAACTTTAAAGTTAGTAAAAAATATGACAGATGATGAAATATTTAATTTAAATAAAGGAGGTCATGATTTTAATAAAATTTATTCTGCTTTTAGAAGAGCTCATACTATAAAAAATAAACCAGTTGTAATATTTTTTCATACTATTAAAGGTTATGGAATGGGAAAAAATGTTGTAGGAAAAAATATTGCTCATCAAGTTAAAAATATTAGTATGGAAGATATTAAATATATTAAAGATAAATTAAAAATTTCTATTTCTAATAAAGATTTAAATAATTTACCTTATGTATATTTTTTAAAAAATTCTCCTGAATATAATTATATACATAATCAAAGAAAAAAATTAGGAGGATATGTTCCAGAAAGAAGAAAAAATTTTTCAGAAAATTTATCTATTCCTGAATTAAAAGATTTTAGTTCTCTTTTAATAGAACAAAAAAAAAATATTTCTACTACAATTGCTTTTGTAAGAATTTTATATATATTATTAAATAATAAAAATTTAAATAAAAGAATTGTTCCAATTATTGCAGATGAAGCTAGAACTTTTGGAATGGAAGGATTGTTTAGAAAAGTTGGAATATATAATACATATGGACAAAATTATATACCTCAAGATAAAGATTTATTATCTTATTATAAAGAAGAAAAAAATGGACAGATATTACAAGAAGGAATTAATGAGTTAGGAGCCGCTTCATCTTGGTTAGCTGCTGCTACATCTTATAGTACAAATGATTTTCCAATGATACCTTTTTATATTTATTATTCTATTTTTGGTTTTCAAAGAATTGGAGATTTATTATGGGCAGCTGGAGATCAACAAGCTAGAGGATTTTTGATTGGTGGAACATCTGGAAGAACTACTTTAAATGGAGAAGGATTACAACATGAAGATGGACATAGTCATATTTTTTCTTCTACAATTCCAAATTGTGTTTCTTATGATCCTGCATATTCTTATGAATTAGCTGTTATTATCCAAAATGGATTAAAAAGAATGTATGGAAAAAAACAAGAAAATATTTATTATTATATTACTGTTACTAATGAAAATTATTATATGCCAAAATTAGTAAAAAATTCAGAAGAAGGAATTTGTAAAGGTATATATAAATTAGAAAATTTTCCTGGAAAAATAGCAAATGTTCAATTATTAGGTTCTGGAGCTATATTAAAAATTGTAAGGAAAGCAGCAAATATTTTGTTTGAAAAATATAAAATTGGTTCTAATGTATATAGTGTTACTTCATTTACTGAATTAGCACGAGAAGGTCAAGATTGTGATCGTTGGAATATGTTAAATCCTTCAAAAAATCCTAAAATTCCATATGTTTCTTCTATTATGAATTCTGATCCTGTTGTTGCTTCTACAGATTATATGAAGTTATACGCTGAACAATTAAGAAAATATATTCCTTCTGAATTTTATAGTGTTTTAGGAACAGATGGATATGGACGTTCAGATAGTAGAGAAAATCTTCGTGGCTATTTTGAAATTAATGAATATTATATTGTAATATCAGCATTAGGAAATTTAGCTAAATGTGGAAAAATAGATGTGAAATTAGTTCTAGATGCTATAAAAGAATTTAATATTGATATAAATAAAATAAATCCTCGTTTAGTATAGGAGCATAAAATGAATATTAGTATAAAAGTTCCTGATATTGGTATAGATCAAGCAGAGGTGATAGAAGTTTTAGTAAAAATAAATGATAAAATTTCAATAGAACAAGGATTAATTGTTGTTGAAGGAGAAAAAGCTTCTATAGAAATTCCATCTCCAGAAAAAGGTATAGTTAATAGCATTCATGTTAAAAAAGGAGATATAGTTAAGTATAATTCTTCTATTTTAACTTTAAAAACTGATATTAATTTAAATGAGAAAAATAATAAAAATGATTTAATAGATTCATTTGATATTAAAAAAAATAAAGAAAAAATAAAATTTTCTAAAGAGAAAGAAAAATTTAATAATATATCTTCTTTTTTTCATTCATCACCTTCAGTTAAAAGATTATGTAGAAAATTTAATATTTCTATTGAAAAAATTAAAGGTACTGGAAGAAAAAATAGAATTTTAAAAGAAGACGTAAAAAATTATTTAGAAAAATTAAATAAAAATATTAAAAATAATATTAAAAAAAAAGATTTTTTAATCAAAGATAAAACAGAATTAAATAAAAATTTTATTGATAAAAAATCAGAAGTAATTTTTTTAAGTAAAATTCAACAATTTTCCAATAAAAGTTTTATTAGAAATTGGAATGAAGTTCCTCATATTACTCAATTTGAAAAAGTAGATATTACAAAATTAGAAAATTTTAGACAAAAAATAAATAAGAATTGTGTTGATTTAGGTATTAAATTAACTTTATTAACATTTATTATTAAAGCTGTTTCAAAAAATTTGTTAAAATTTTCTAAATTTAATAGCTATCTACATCCTAAAAAAGATAGAATTATTGTTAATAAAGAAATAAATATAGGAATAGCAGTAAATACTAAGAATGGTATTATAGTTCCTGTAATAAAAAATGCAAATAAAAAATCTATTTCAGAAATTTCTAATGAAATTATTTATTTATCAAAAAAATCTCAAAAAAATAAATTAAAGTTAAACGAAATGACTCAAGGAAGTTTTACTATATCTAACCTTGGAGGTTTTGGAGGAAATGAATTTACTCCTATAATAAATTGTCCTGAAGTTTCAATATTAGGAGTTTCTAGATCAAAAATAGAACCAATTTGGAAAAAAGATCGTTTTGTTCCAAGATTATTACTACCTTTATCTTTATCTTATGATCATAGAGTAATTAATGGAGTTGATGGAGCAATTTTTATAAAAAATTTAAATGAGAATTTATCAAATTTTTATAAAATAATTATATAAATAATATTTTTTAAATTTTTTAACAAGTACTGATTTATAATTTTAAATTTTGGATATTAATATGAATAAATTTATTAGTACGAGTTTAGTTGTAATAGGTGGAGGTCCAGCTGGTTATTCAGCTGCTTTTAGAGCTTCAGATTTAGGAATAAAAACTGTTTTAATTGAAAAAAATTTAGTTTTAGGTGGTGTTTGTTTAAATGTTGGGTGTATTCCTTCAAAAGCTTTATTGCATTTTTCAAAAGTATTAGAAGAATATAAAGAATTTTTTAAATTAGATATTTTTACTAATAAACCAAAATTTAATATAAATAAAATTCATTCTTGGAAAAAAGATATAATTTTAAAAATGAATTCTGGTTTAAATATTTTAGCAAAAAAAAGAAAAGTAAAAGTTTTACATGGAAAAGCATCTTTTATTAATAAAAAAAAAATAAAAATGTTATCTTCAAATAATGATTCTTTTGAAATAAATTTTGAAAATGCTGTAATTGCATCAGGTTCTAGTCCTATTAAATTTCCTTGTATTAAATCAAATGATAAAAGAATTTGGTATTCTACAGATGCATTAAATATTCCTTTTATTCCTAATAAAATGTTAATAATTGGAGGAGGTGTAATAGGTTTAGAAATGGCTACTGTTTATAGTGCTTTAGGTTCTAATGTAGATGTTATAGAAAATTCTAGTTCTATTTTTCCAACATTAGATATAGATGTTAGTTCATTTTTTATAAATTCTATTAAAAACAAATTTAATTTAATTTTAAATGCTTGTGTAGAAAATATAGATTTTTCAAAAAAAAATCTTTGTGTTCAAATAAAAATTAAAGATCAGTTAAAAAAATTTAAATATGATGTAATTTTAATTTCTATAGGGCGTTCTCCTAACGTTAGTTCTTTAAATTTACATAATATAGATCTTAATTTAGATAGAAAAAATTTTATTTTAACAGATAATCAATGTCGAACAAATATAAAAAATATATTTTCTATTGGAGATGTTTCAGGTAATCCTATGTTAGCTCATAAAGGAATTTATGAAGGACATCTTGCTGCAGAAGTAATATCTGGAAAAAATCATTATTTTGATACAACAATAATACCAAATATTTGTTATACAGATCCTGAAGTTGCTTGGGTTGGAATAACTGAAAAAGAAGCAAAATTAAAAAATATTGAATATTTAGTATCAGTTTTTCCTTGGAGCGCTTTAGGTCGAGCTGCTGTTTCTAATTCTTCTGTAGGTATGACAAAATTAATATATAATAAAACTACAAAAAAAATTATTGGAGGATCAGTAGTTGGAAGAAGCGCTGGAGAATTATTAGGAGAAATTTCTTTAGCTATAGAAATGGGATGTGATGTTACTGATATTTCTTTAACTATGCATGCACATCCAACTTTATATGAATCTATTAATTCTGCATCGAAAATTGTTGATAGAACAATTACTGATTTATTAAATTTTTAAATAATAATTTTTTATTTTTTGATGTTATGAATTAATAAATTATACATAACATCAAAGATTATTAATATAAATATAATTTTCTAAATTAAATAAAAATTTTTTTCTAAATTATTTATATTTAATTTTTATTAAAAAATAATATTTTTTAAATTTTTTATTTTTTAATTTAAATATTTAAAAAAATTTTATTTTTTATAAATTTATAATTTTTTTTCACTTTTTTTTTATTTTTTATATGTTAATTTTTTATATTTAATTTTTATGTATTAAATGATGCTCCACAACTACATGTTGATTTTGCATTAGGATTTTTAATAATAAATTTAGATCCGTTTAGATTTTCTATATAATCTACTTTTCCTCCTTTTAAATATTGAATACTAATCGGATCGATTATAATTTTTATTTTTTTATTTTTTATAATTACGTCATGTAATTTATTTTTTTTTTCAAATTTAAATCCATATTGAAATCCGCTACATCCTCCTCCTGTAACGTATATTCTAAATTTTTTTTTTTTGTTTTTTTTTTTATTTATTAATTTTTTTATTTTATTAATAGCGGATTTAGTTAATTTAAATTTATATTTAAAATTATTTTCCATTTTTTTAAACCTTTAAAAATTTTTAATTATATAAATATTTGATTTTTTTTTGAATTTTTTATAAAATTTATTAAATCAAATAATATATTTTAAAAAATTTTATTTTTTAAAAGTATTAAGAAAATTATTATTTAAATTTATAAATATATTATTTTATTAAATAATTTATATTATAAAATACTATTTTTTTCTTAAAAATGTTGGAATATCTAAATATGATTTTTCTTTTTTAAATTTATTTTTTTCTTTATTTTGATATGTTTTATTTACTTTTTTTTTTGAAAAACTTAATGAATGATTTCTTTTATATCGATAATCATTCAGTATATTTTTTATTGGTTTATTTTTATTATTTGAATTTATTTCTATTTGTTTTTCTAATCCTATTCCTGTAGCAACTACTGTAACTCTTAATTCATCATTCATATCTGGATCTAAAGATGTTCCAATTACTACAGTAGCATTATCAGAAGAAAATTCTCTAATTGTGTTTCCAACTATTTCAAATTCATCTAATCTTAAGTTCATTCCGGCTGTAATATTTACTAATACTCCTTTTGCTCCTGATAAATCCACATCTTCTAATAAAGGGCTGGAAATAGCTATTTCTGCAGCTTCTTCTGATCTATTTTCTCCAGAAGAAATTCCTGTTCCCATCATTGAATATCCCATTTCTGACATTACTGTTCTAACATCAGCAAAATCTACATTCATCAATCCTGGACGAGTAATTAATTCTGCAATACCTTGTACTGCTCCTTTTAATACATTATTAGCTGCACTAAAAGCATCAAGTAAAGAAATTCCTCTGTTTAGTACTTTTAATAATTTATCATTTGGAATGATTATTAAAGAATCTACATATTTTGATAATTCTAAAATTCCTTGATCAGCACATAACATTCTTTTTTTACCTTCAAAATGAAAAGGTTTAGTGACTACAGCTACTGTTAATATTCCTAACGATTTTGCAACTTCAGCTACTACAGGAGCTGCTCCAGTACCTGTTCCTCCACCCATTCCTGCAGCGATAAAAATCATATCTGAACCTTCTAAAGCTGTTTTAAGAAGTTCTTTATCTTCTTCAGCTGAAGTTTTTCCAATTTCAGGATTTGCTCCTGCTCCTAATCCTTTTGTAACGTTTGTTCCAATTTGAATAATTTGGTTAACTTCTATTTTTTTTAATGCTTGAGCATCAGTATTTATTGCAAAAAATTCTACTCCTTCAATTTTTTCTTTTACCATATGTTCAACAGCATTACCACCTCCTCCACCAATTCCTATAACTTTAATAACTGCATCGCTACTTACTTCTACTGGTTCAAACATGTAAATATTCTCCGATTGATGATTTATAAAAATTTTTTCTTATAATTTAAATATTTATTTTAATTTTAATATTTTATATATATTAAACCAACGGTTAATTGAATATAACCAGTTCTTTTTTTTACAAAAAATCTCATTTTTTTTTGATGTATTTTTATTTTTAAAATGTAATAATCCGATTACAGTAGAATATTCAGGAGTTTTTACATGATTAATTAATCCAGTGATATTTCTAGCACATCCAATTCGAACTTGCATTTGAAATATTCTTTCAGCGCAATCAGTAAAGAATTTTGTTTTTGATACTCCTCCAGTTAAGACTATTCCGCTATTTAAACGATATTTACGACCTTTTTTTTTAAGTTTTTTTTGTAAGTTTAAAATTTGATTATTTACTATTTCTAAAAGTTCTAAACATCTTAATTCAATTACTTCTGTTAATTTTTCTTGATTTAATATTTTTGATTCATTATTAGTTGATTTTGTAATTTTAATATGATTTAAATTATCTTGTAAAAAACTTGAAGCACATCCATATTTTACTTTTAAATATTCAGCATCAGATGTAGGAGTAGAGAAAGCATATGATATATCGTTAGTAATAATATCTCCTGCATAAGGTATAACCTGGCTATGTTGAAGGGATCCTTCAATATATATTAAAACATCAATTGTTCCTCCTCCTATATCAATCATACATACACCTAGTTTTTTTTCTTCTTCTGTTAAAACAGCTTTTCCTGATGCTAATCCTGAAAATACTATTTTATCTACTCTTAACTTACATCTTTTTACTGCTTTAATGATATTTTTTTCTATATTATAATTAGAAGTTATTAAATGCACTTTTGCTTGCATTCTTATTCCTGATAATCCTAATGGATTTTCAATTCCTTTTTTTTCATCAATAATATATTCTTGTGGAACAATATGTAAAATATGAAATTTATCATTAATTCTAACAGATTTTGCTGTTTTTATTACTTTTTTTATATCTTTTTTTGTAATTTCTTCTTTATTAATTGAAACCATTCCAATTTCGTTTTTATAATTAATATATTGATTAGAAAAGGCTAAATTAATTGCATATATTTTATGATTAGACATATCTTCAGCTTGTTTAATAGATTTTTTTATGCATTTAATAATTGATTCTAAATCATTAATATCACCTTTATTTATTCCCTTAGAAGGACAATTTCCTAATCCAAGTACATTAATTTCTCCATTTGGAAAAACTTCTCCTACTAAAGAAGCAACTTTTGTGGTTCCAATTTCTAAACCAACTATAAGTTTTTTGTTTGTACAATTTATCATTATTTTAGCTCATTGTTAACTCAAATTTTCATTATAATAATAAGAACTTTTTATTTTATTTTGTATATCACTAATTTTATTAATTATGTTTTTTTTAAATTTAAATATATGAATTTTTTTTAAATACATTTAAAAATTTTTATTTTAATTTTAAAGTTCTTAATATTGCACTTCTAGATCGGTAATTTTTTAAAATTTCTTTTTTATCGGGTATAATTTTTTTAAAAATTTTTATTTTCTTTTTTTTTTGATTAATTTTTTTTAGTTCTTTTTCTGTTAATGGAATAGAACTTGGCAAATTTGGAAATTTTCTACTATAATTAAACATAAATTTTTTTACTATTCTATCTTCTAAAGAATGAAAACTAATAATGGATAATCTACCTTTTGGAGCTAAAACATTTAATACTTTTTTTAAAAATTTTTTTAGTTCTTTTAATTCGTTATTAATTTTAATTCTAATAGCTTGAAAAGTTTTTTTTGCAGAACTTATTTTATAATATGGAGTAGAATTTAATATTATTTTAGAAAGTTGACATGTTTTTTTGATAGGTTTTTTTTTCATATTTTTAATGATATTAAAAGCAATTTTTTTATGATATCTTTCTTCTCCATATTTTTTTAATATATAAGATAATTTTTTTTCTTTTGTTTTAATTAACCATTCTGATGCTGAAATTCCATTTTTTTGATTCATTCTCATATCTAGTGGACCGTTTTTTTTATAAGAAAAACCTCTATTTTTATTATTTAATTGCATAGAAGACATTCCTAAATCCATAATTATCCCATTAACTTTTTTTAAAATATTATATTTTTTACAATATTTTTTAATATTTGAAAATAATCCATGTATAATTTTAAATCTTTTATCTTTTATTTTTTTTGCTATTTTTATAGAAAATGGATCTCTGTCAATTGAATATAATTTTCCATAATTATTTATTTTTTTTAAAATTTCTTTACTATGTCCCCCAAATCCAAATGTTGTATCTATATAAATTCCATTTTTTTTTATTTTTAAAGATTTAATTGATTTTTTAAGTAGTACTGGAATATGCATTTTTATATTTATAATTTTTTAATAATGATTTATAAGAATTTTTATTTTTTAGATATTTTAATTTTTTTTAATCTCTAAATTTCTATTATCTTTCTTAGTTTTTATTTTTTTTTACAAATTTATTAATTTTATTTTTGTTTTTTAAAGTTTTATAATATATTTTTTTTTTATAATTTAATATATTTTTTTCCATTTTTTTTTTTTTTTTTAAAATTTTTAAATTTTTTTATTTAAAATATTTATTAGAAATATTTCTATAATAATATATTTTTTTAAATTTTTTTAATTTTATATACATTAATTAATTTTTTCAATTGTTGAATAATTTTTTTTATATATTTTTTTGTTCCTATAGTTTTTATTATAATACATAATAAATTTTTTTTTTTTGTTGGATTCATAGTCATACTTTTTATATTATATCCTCTTTGGGAAAATACTCCTATTACTTTAAATAAAGAATCATATTCATTTTCTAATAAAATAGATAGAATATTTTTTTTTTTATTTTTTTTTAAATTGCATATCATTCATTCCTCCTCCTTTTATTTGCATAGGATAAACATGTTCAGATTGATCAATTATAATATCCACAAATACAAGTTTTTTTTTTGATAAATAAAATAAAGCTTTTTTTATTTTTTTTTTTAGTTCTTCTTTTTTTTTTATTTTTATTCCTATATGTCCATAAGATTCAACTAATTTAATAAAGTTAGGAAGAGATTTCATATATGAATTTGAATGTCTTCCTGAATATATTATATCTTGCCATTGTTTAACCATTCCTAAAGCACTATTGTTTAAATTTATTATTATTATAGGTAATTTATATTGCATAGCTGTAGATAATTCTTGAATATTCATTTGAATACTTCCATCACCAGTAATACAAATTATATTTTTTTTTGGTAATGCAATTTTTACTCCTAAAGCTGCAGGAAATCCAAATCCCATAGTTCCTAATCCTCCTGAATTAATCCATCTTCTAGGTTTATCAAATAAATAATATAATGCAGTAAACATTTGGTGTTGACCTACATCAGATGTAATATAAAATTTTCCTTTAGTTAATTTTTTAATTATTTGAATTACATTTTTAGATTTTATTTTTTTTGTTTTTTTTTCATTTTTTAGTATATTTTTATTTTTCCATTTTAAAATTTTTTTCCACCAATTTTTTAATTTTTTATTTGAATAAGTAATTTTTTTTTTTATTAAAATTTTATTCATTTTTTTTAAAATTATTTTTAAATCACCAATAATTGATAAATTTGCTAAAATAGTTTTAGAAATAGAAGTTGGATCTATATCTACATGTATAATTTTAGAATTTGGACAATATTTTTTTACATTATTTGTAGTTCTATCATCAAATCTTACACCTAAAGCAAGAATTAAATCAGAATTATGAATGCTCATATTTGCTGTATATGTTCCATGCATTCCTAACATTCCTAAATTTTGTTTATGTGTTCCTGGAAATCCTCCTAATCCCATTAAAGAAGTTGTAACAGGAATATTTAATTTTTCAGCAAAAAATTTTATTTCTTTATGACTATTAGAATTAATTATACCTCCTCCAATATATATTATTGGTTTTTTTGATTTATATATTTTTTTGAAAGCTTTTTTAATTAAATTTTTTTTAACTTTTTTATAAGGCTTATAAGAAGGAATATGAATATATTTAGGCCAGATATAAGGTTTTTTTTTATTTGGAGTTAAAATATTTTTTGGTAAATCTATTACAACTGGTCCTGGTCTTCCTGTAGAAGTTATCCAAAAAGCTTTTTTTATTATTAAAGGTATGTCTTGAGTCTTTTTTATTAAGAAACTATGTTTTACAATAGATCTAGAAATTCCTATCATGTCGCATTCTTGAAACGAATCATATCCAATTAATTTTGAATCTACTTGTCCTGAAAGAATAATCATAGGAATAGAATCCATATGAGCTGTTGCAATACCAGTAATTGCGTTTGTTGCTCCTGGTCCTGAAGTCACTAATACTACACCTACTTTTCCTGTTGATCTTGAGTATCCATCTGCCATATGTGTAGCTGCTTGTTCATGTCTAACTAAAATATGTTGAATTTTTTTTTTCATTTTATTTAGAACATCATATATTTCTAATACTGATCCTCCAGGATATCCAAAAATATGTTTTACTCCTTGATCAATTAATGATTTTACAACCATTTCAGCTCCAGAAAACATTTTCATACTTTATTCTCTAATATTTTATAGTTTTTTTTAAATTAATTTTAAAGATATTTTTTTTTAATTTTAATTTTATAAAATTTTATTTTTTTATATAATAACTTATTATTTAAATATTTAATAAATTAAATTTTTTTATTTTATTTAAAATTAATCTTTTATTTATTTTCATTAGAATTATTTTGAAATATAAATTAAAATTTATTATATATAATATATAATAAATAAATAAAATTAATTTTTTAAATATAAAATTTTTTATTTTTTATTAAATTATGTATTTAATTTATTTTTTAATAATTTGATTGGATAATTTTTTTCAAATAAAATTAATAATTAAATTAAAAATTTTAAAAAAAATTAAGAAAGTATTTTTAAATTATATTATAAGAATTTTTTTTTAATAAATCTTTTTAATTTTTTATTCAACAATTTTTATACAAAAATTTATATTTTTATTAAAATTTTTTAATAAAAATATATGAAATATAAATATAGTTTAATTTTTTGAGAAATATATGAAAAAAAAATATTCTTTAAAATTTTGGGTTATAGCTATTTTATTCTTTATAAGTATAATTTCTTCTAAAGTAGCTGAGTGT
Organism: Buchnera aphidicola (Periphyllus lyropictus); assembly: GCF_024029895.1. Lineage (NCBI taxonomy): Bacteria > Pseudomonadati > Pseudomonadota > Gammaproteobacteria > Enterobacterales > Erwiniaceae > Buchnera > Buchnera aphidicola. The sequence continues at coordinate 382,069 of NZ_CP097457.1, read as the reverse complement.
AAAGGTTTTTTTGATTTAGAAAAAAGTTTTAAATCTGATAATTTAAATTTATCTCCTATGCTAAAAAAAATTATGCCCTCTGTAGTTCGAGTATTAACTGAATATCATCTTGAATATCATGGATATTATTATAATTATTTATTTAATATTAATAATACAGATATTTTAAATAATAAAAATGTTTCTGAATTTAATAACTTTATTGATGTTAAAGGTATTGATAAAATTAATAAAAATTATTCTATAAGTTCTAATAAAATGAAAAAATTAGGATCTGGAGTAATTGTTGATTCTGATAATGCTTATGTAATAACTAATTATCATGTTATTAGTAATGCAGACAGAATAATAGTAATTTTAACAGACGGAAGAGAGTATTTAGCTAAAATTGTTGGAGAAAGTAAAAAAATGGATTTAGCTATGTTACGTTTAATTAATTCTAAAAATTTATCTTCTATAAAAATAGCTAATTCTAACGATGTTAATGTAGGAGATTATTGTGTTGCCATTGGAAGTCCTTATAATTTAAAAAATTCTGTTTCTATAGGTATAGTTTCAGCATTACATAGAATAATTCATGAAGATAATTATTTCGATAATTATATTCAAACTGATGCTGCTATTAATCATGGAAATTCAGGGGGTCCTTTAGTTAATTTAAATGGTGAATTAATAGGAATTAATGCATCTATTTTATCTGGTGATAATGATTATAGCGGAAATATTGGAATTGGTTTTTCTATTCCAAGTAATTCGGTTTATCGTTTTTCTTCTCAAATATTAAAATTTGGTAATTTAAATTTAGGTAAATTAGGTATAAAATTTTCTGATTTTGAATCAGAAAATTTTAAATCTTTTAAAATTCCTTATGATAAAGGAGTATTAATTAATTCCGTAGAAAAAGGTTCTTCTGCAGAAAAATTTGGTTTAAAACCAGGAGATATTTTAGTTTCTTTATCTAATATTCCTATTTTAAATTCTACTTTTTTAAAAGTAGAATTAAGTACACATTTTAAAAATGATGTGATGTCTTTTCAATTATATAGAAATTTTAAATTTTTAAATATAAAAGTAAGATTAGGTGGTAAGAAAAAAATTTTTTATTATGGTGGGCATTTACATTATAAATTAAGTAATTCAATATTTTCAATTTATGATAGAAAAAAATTAAAAAATAAATTAAATAATAAGAAAAAGGAAAAATTATTTTGTCCAAAAGTTAAAGGAATAATAGTAAATAGTTTTTTACCTAATAGTTATTCTCATATGTTAGGATTAAGAGTTAATGATATTATTATTGGAGTAAATTTTCATAAAGTTGCTAATATTTATGATTTTAAAAAATCTTTATCTCTTAACAAAAATTATGTTGTATTAGAGGTAATGAGAAAAAATAAAATATATTTTTTTACTATTTAGTTAAAAAAATATTTTTCCGCCCATTTTTCTATTTTCTATTTTTTTGATTTTTATTTTTTTTTTTTTTTGGGCGGTAAAAAATAATAAATTTTTATAAATATAAATAATATTTAATCAGAATTTCTAAGTAGGTTATTAATTTCTACTTTTTTTAAAGTTTTAGAATCTACTTTTTTAACAATTATTGCACTATATAAACTATATTTTTTATTTTTTGAAAAAAGATTTCCAGGTACGACTACAGAATTTTTTGGTACTCTTCCATAATATATTTTATCTTTTGTTCGGTCATAAATTTTTGTACTTTTTCCAATAAATACACCCATAGATATTACTGATCCTTTTTCTATTATTACACCTTCTACAATTTCAGATCGAGCTCCTATAAAACAATTATCTTCAATAATTGTTGGATTGTTTTGTAATGGTTCTAAAACTCCTCCTATTCCTACCCCTCCAGATATATGAACGTTTTTTCCAATTTGCGCGCAAGATCCTATTGTAGACCATGTATCAATCATACTATTATTTCCAATATAAGCTCCTATGTTTATAAAACAAGGCATTAAAATTGTATTTTTTTCAATATATGATCCATATCGAACAATTGAATTAGGAACTGTTCTAATTTTTTCTTTTTTAAATTTTTTTTCATTATAATTTTTATATTTTAATGGAATTTTGTCATAGTACATATTGAAATTTCCATTAAATATTTTATTTTTTTTTAGATATAAAAATAATAATATAGCTTTTTTTATCCATTGATGAGTAATCCAAATATTATTAATTTTTTCAGAAACTCTTATTTTTCCTTCATTTAACATATTAATAATTAATTTTATGCTATCAATTATTTTTTTATCATTTTTATTAAATTCTTTTTTATTTTTATTTTCAAATGCTATTTTTATAATTTTTTTTATTTCTTTCATTTTTTTTCTCTTTATTAAAATAATTTTTATTTTATATATTTTTATGTTTTTTAATATTTTATTTTATTTTTTCATTTTTTCTTAGTGTTAATACTTTATATCCATTTTTTGTTACTAATATTGTGTGTTCATATTGTGCAGATAAACTTTTATCTTTTGTTCTTACTGTCCATTTATCTTTATCACAAAATATGTTTCTTTTTCCTACATTAATCATAGGTTCAATAGTAAATATCATTCCTTCTTTTAAATATATTCCTTTATTTTTACTTTTATAATGTAAAATGTAAGGTTTTTCATGAAAATTTTTTCCAATTCCATGTCCGCAATATTCTCGAACAACTGAAAATCTATTTTTTTTTGCTATTTTTTCAATTACTTTTCCTATTTTTCCTATCCTTATTCCAGGTTTAATTATTTTAATGGCTGAGTATAAACTTTTTAAAGTTATTTGACATAGTTTTTTAGCTATATTAGAGCATTTTTCAACTATAAACATTTTAGAAGAATCTCCAAAATATCCATCTTTTATTAATGAAATATCAATATTTAAAATATCTCCTTTTTTTAATATAGTTTTTTTATTTGGAATTCCATGACATACAACGTCATTTACAGAAATACATGTAGATTTTGGATAACCTTTGTATCCTAAACATGCTGATATTAATTTTTGTTTTTTTACAATATAATCTTGACATATATCATTAATTTCATTTGTATTAATTCCTGGAACAATATATTTTTTTATCATATCTAAAACGTTTGCTGTTAATTTTCCAACTTCAATCATTTTTTTAATGTCAAATTTATTTTTTATAATTATCATTTTTTATTCCTTTATTTTATTTTTTTTAAATTTTTTAAAATTTTTTATTTATTTTAAATTTTTTAGTTAATTATAATATATATATATTTGAAATTTAATATTAAAAAAATATATTTTTCAAAAATGTATTTTAAATAAATTAAATATATATAATATATAAAAAGTTATAGACATTATTTTTTGAAATTTTTTAAAAAACTATAAAATTTATTTATTTAAATATTAAGGGTTAAAATGATAAATATTTCTATGAAAGAAATGCTAAAAGCAGGTGTTCATTTTGGTCATCAAACACGATATTGGAATCCTAAAATGAAACCGTTTATTTTTGGTTCACATAATAAAATTCATATTATAAATTTAGAAAAAACTTTACCTATGTTTAAAAGTGCTTTATTTGAATTAAAAAAAATTCATTCAAAAAGAGGAAAAATATTATTTGTAGGAACAAAAAAAGCAGCAAGTTTATTAATAAAAAAATCTGCTTTGCTTTGTAATCAATATTATGTAAATCATCGTTGGTTAGGAGGAATGTTAACTAATTGGAAAACAGTAAGACAATCTATACAATATTTAAAAGCTTTAGAAATTCAATCTCAGGATGGAACGTTTAAAAAACTTACAAAAAAAGAAGGTTTAATTCGTTCTAGAAAATTATCTAAGTTAGAAAATAGTTTAGGTGGAATAAAAAATATGGGAGGTATTCCAGATTGTTTATTTGTTATTGATGCTGATTATGAACACATTGCAATTAAAGAGGCGAATAATTTAAATATTCCTGTATTTTCTATTGTAGATACTAATTCTAATCCTGATGGAATTAATTATATTATTCCTGGTAACGATGACGCTATCAGATCTGTAAGTTTTTATTTAAATACAATTGTTTCTGTTATTAAAGAAAAGAAAAAATTTTTTTAGTTTTAAACTATAATTATTTAATTATTATTTTTTATAATTTTTTTCTAATTTATTCTTAAATAAAAATTTTTTTAAAAACTTTTATTTTCTTTTTTAATTTTTTATTTTTAAGAAATTTTTTTTCTTTTTCTTTTAAATTTATTTTATATGAAAAGGTATTTTATGATAATTTTAACTGATTTGATAAAAAAGTTAAGATCAATAACTGGAGTTGGAATATTAGATTGTAAGAAAGCATTATTAAAAAATAAAAATAATTTGAATTATTCTATTGATTATTTAAGAGAAAAAGGAAAAGCTAAAGCATTAAATAAAATTTCTAGAAAAACTTTGCAGGGATCTATTTTTATTAAAATAAAAAATAATATAGGAGCAATGTTAGAATTAAATTGTGAAACAGATTTTGTTGAAAAAGATAAAAATTTTATTAAATTTGGAAATGAAATTGTTTTACAATCTTTATTAAAAAAAATTACAGATATTAATATTTTAAGAGATTTATTTGAATCTAAGCGTTTAAATTTAATTTCAATTTTCGGAGAGAATATTAATATTTCTAAATTTTTAATAATTTCTGGAGAATTTATACATTCATATATACATCGTTCTAAAATTGGTGTTTTATTAAAAAGTAATTCAAATGATAATAATTTAATAAAATATATTTCCATGCATATAGCAGCAAAAAAACCTTTATATTTAAATCCTGAAAATATCCCTAAAGATATTATATCTAAAGAAAAAAAAATTCAGTTATCTCGTTCTTTACAAACTGGAAAATCAATTTCTATAGCAAAAAAAATCGTTATTGGAAGAATGAATAAATTTATTAGTGAAATATCTCTTATTAAACAATCTTTTGTAATCGATCCAAAAAAAACGGTTGAACAATATTTATTAGAAAATAGTATTAAATTAAATAATTTTGCTCGTTTTGAAGTTGGTGAATTAATAATATAAATTATTAAATTAATTTTTATAATTTTTTATAATGTTTTATAATTTTGAAGTAAATTTTTTTAAGTATAATTTTTTATATATTTATTATTTATAAAATATTGGTATTATAGGTTTTTATATATGAACAAAGTTAAGAATTCAATTAAGTATACTAGAGTATTATTAAAATTAAGTGGAGAATCATTAATTGATATTAATGGAAGTTCTAAAATTCATATTAAATCTTTAGATTTTTTATCTAAAGAAATAAAAAGAATTATTGATTTGAATATTGAATTAGGTATTGTAATAGGTGCAGGAAATTTATTTCGAGGTAGTCAACTTCAAAAAATGGGAATTAACCGAGTAGTTTCAGATCATATTGGTATGCTTTCTACAGTTATAAATGGTTTAGCGATTAATAATTCTATGAATAAAATGAATATTAAAACTGAATTGATGTCAGCTATTCCATTAAATGGAATTTGTGAAATTTATAATTGGAGTAGAGCGATTAATTTGTTATCAAAAAAAATAGTTGTAATTTTTTCTGCTGGAATAGGAAATCCATTTTTTACTACAGATTCTGCAGCTTGTTTAAGAGCGATTGAAGTTCATGCTGATATTGTTTTAAAGGGAACTTTAGTAGATGGTGTTTATACATCCGATCCAAAAAAAAATAATAATGCTATTTTATATTCTAAATTAAGCTATAAAGAAGTATTAAAGAAAGAATTAAAAATTATGGATTTATCTGCATTTTCATTAGCAAGAGATTATAAATTACCAATATGTGTTTTTAATATAAATAAACCTGGAGCGTTATATAGAATAATTACTGGAGTTAGTGAAGGAACTTTAATTAATTAAAAAATACTTTTATAAATTAGAGAATTAATTATTTAAGAAAATTTTTAAAAGTTTATATTAAAAAATTTTAATATTTTTTCTAAAAAAAAGTAGAGTTTAAAATGATAAAAAATATTATAGAAAAAACTAAAAAGAAAATGAAAATATGTGTAAATAATTTTATTTTATCTATTAATCGTTTAAGAACAGGAAGAGCTTCTCCAGATTTATTAAAAGATTTACCTGTAGAATATTATAATAAAAAAGTTTCTTTAGGAACTATTTCTAATATTACTATAGAAGATTCTAGAACTTTAAGAGTTCATTCTTTTGATAAAAATTCAAATAAAAATATAGAAAAATCTATTATTAGTTCTAATTTAGGATTAAATCCAATTATTTCTGATGAAATAATTAGAGTTCCAATACCTCAATTAACAGAAGAAAGAAGAAAAAATTTAATTAAAATAGTTCATGAAAGTTCAGAAAAAAGTAAAATTTGTATTAGATTAGTTAGAAGAAAGGCAAATGATGAAGTAAAAAAAATTTCAAAAGACATAAATATAGGAAAAAATGAAAAAAAAAAACATAAATATGATATTCAGTTATTAACTAATTCTTATATTAAAAAAATTGATAGTTTATTACAATTAAAAAAAAAAGAATTATTAAATTTTTAAAAAATTCAATAAAAAAATGTTTTTTATGAATATAGATTTAATTAAATATTTTATAAAATACATTATTTTTTTAGAATAGATAATGTATTTTATTTTTTTTTTTTTTTATTTTCTTTTTTTTTAATTATAAATAAATTTCTAAATTTATATTTATTTAATAAAATTAAAAAATAGATAATATAAAAATAAAAAATAAAAATATTTTTAAATTTTTTTTTAAAAATTTAAAATTAAAATTTGTAAAAAATACTATTTATTGTACAATATTTATTATTATGTTTTTTTAAAAAATTTAATAATGTATAAGATTTAAAAAATTTTTTTTTATATTCATAAAAAGTTTATATTTTTTAAAAATTATCTTATATTTTTTAAAATTAAATTTATTATTAACGAGGTTTTCTTTAAAAAAATGTATAATCAAATAAGATTAAGAAATTTATTTTTTATATTTTTATTAATTTTTAATACAGATTTTTCTTATGCTTGTGATAATTTTTTATTTAAAAATATAGAAATTCAAGGTTTGCATAACGTTTCTAAAAAAGAAGCTTTAAGTTGTTTAACTTTTTCTGAAAATGAATATTGTTCAAAACAAGATATACAAGATAGTATAAAAAACTTTTATTCTAATAAGAAATTTAAAAAAGTACAGGTTTCTCGATCAGATGATAAAATTACTTTCTTGCTAGAAGAATTTCCTATTTTATCAAAATTACGTTTTTATGGTAATAGATTTATAGATGATAATTCTATTAAAGAAATTTTACAAGCTTCAAATATTTATGAAAATTCTTTTTTTGATGAAAAAAATATAGCTGTATTTAAAGATAAAATTTTTGAATATTATTCAAATGTTTTAAAAAATAATGTAAAAATTATATTTAAAAAAAATATTAAAAAAAATAATTTAGAACAATTAGAAATAATTATTCATGAAAATAAATCTACTAAAATTGATAATTTATATATCGTAGGTAATAAAAAATTTTCTTCAAAAGAAATTTTTTCTTTATTTAATTTTAATAAAAAAACATCTTTATTAGATAATTTTATGGAAAAAAAATATGATATTAAAGATTTACAAGAAGATTTAAAAACTTTATATCATTTTTATAATACTCAAGGATATATAAATTTTGATATAATCGATACTAATTTAAATTATTTTCATCATAAAAAACATGTTGATGTTATTTTAAAAATATATGAAGGAAATAAATATACTATTTCTGACGTATCTTTAAAAGATAAAAATTTTACTTTATTAAAAGATTTTGATTTTTCATCATATGTAAAATTTAATAGTGTATATAATATTGATCATCTTATAAAATTAAATAATAAAATTCAGAAAATTTTGTCAAAAAATGGTTATTTTAACTCTGAAATTATTTTTGAACCTGTTATTGATCAAGAATTAAAAACTATTAAATTTTTAATTGATATAACTAAAAAAGATCAATTTGTAATAGATAATATTTTTTTTAAAGGTAATAAAAAAATTACAAAAAATTTTTTCATAGATAAATTTCTTCAAAAAGAAAATAAAATTTTAAATAATTTTTTTGTTAATAAAGATTTAAAATTTTTAAAAAAAACAAATTTTTTTAATAATATAAATATTGAATTTGTTCCTACTGTAAGAAATAATGTTCATTATTTTGACATGATTTATCATGTTAAAGAAAGAAAAGATCATACTTTTCATTTTGGAGCAGGATTCACTCATAATAATCAAGTTAAATATAATTTAATTTTTAATAAAAACCATTTTTTAAAAGTAGGTAATAATTTATCAATTAATTTTTCTAAATCTTTAGATGAATTTTTTTTTAAAATTATTTATAAAAATCCGTTTTTTACTAATTCAAATACTCTTTTAAAAGAGTCATTATTTTTAAATATAAAAAATCATGATAATGATTTTAAAAATAATATTAAAAATAATTTTTTAAAAAATTTTTGTGAAAGAACATATAATATTTTTAATAGTGCTTTTAATTTTAATAAGTATTTTAGTGATAATAAAAGTATTCGTTATGGAATAGAAGGTTCTTGTGAATTTCCTTTTTTAAAATATGGTTTTTTTAGTTCTTCTTTAGGATTTTTAAATGATAAATATATTTCTAAAAAAGAAAATTTTATAAATAGAATTTCTGATTTTATAGAAAATTTTGGTACTAAAAACAACTCTATTATTTCTGGAAAAACAATAAGAAATTTATATATTAATAATTTTTTATCTTTTAAAAAATTAGATAATCATATTTTTCCTAATAAAGGTACAAATGTAAATATTTCTATGAATTCTGTATTTCCTATTAAACAAAAAAATTATTTAAAATTTTCTTTTGATGTTAAGAAATATTATCCAATAATTAAAATAGATTCTATGTTATCAGTTATGTTTCATTCTTATTTAGGTTGTATGTTTTTAAATGGAAATAAATTAAATGAACTTAATGTTGATAATTTTCATTTTAATAAAAATTGTTTTGTTAGAGGTTTTAATGCAGAAAATGTTTCAAAGATACTTCCAAATAATTTTTTAAATTTTATGAGTTCATCTGTTGATAATAAAAAAAATGTTGATGATAATAAATCAAAAAATTTAAATAAAAATAATTTATCTAAAGGAAATTTGATTTCTGTAACAAATATAGATCTTATTTCAAAAATTCCATATGGAAGACATAATTTTTTAAAAAATTTTAGAGTTTCAAGTTTTTTTGATTTTGGAAATGTATGGAAAAATAATTTTTTAAGTACAAATATTGAAAATTTTTCAATGTTAAAAAATTTAAAATTTTATTGTTCTTCAGGTGTATCTTTATTATGGCATTCTCCTTTTGGTATGATTTCTTTTTCATATTCTAGTCCTTCAGGATCACATATGAATGATAGTACACAAACATTTCAAGTAAATTTTGGAAATTAATTATTTTTTTAAAATTATATATATTTAAAAAATTCATCTTGTTTTTTTTATTTAAATAAGATGAATTTTTATATTTTTATTTAAATATTTTTTTAATTATTGGTGTTATATGAGTGTTTTAAAATTTCCTTATTTTTTAAATTTTATTCCACATCGTGATCCATTTTTATTTGTTGATAAAGTAAAAAAATTTAAAAAAAATACTTATTTATTTTCTGAGTTTTTTGTTCATTCTGATTTTTTTTTTTTTTTAGGTCATTTCCCAAAAAAATCAATTTTTCCTGGTGTATTAATTCTTGAATCTATTATGCAATCTTCTGGAATTTTAATCGGAAAAAGTATTTCAAAAATTTGTTTACAAAAGAATTTACAATATTTAACTTATATAAAAAAAGCTAAATTTAAAAGATTAGTATTTCCAAACAGTAAAATAAAAATAAAAGTATTTTTTTTAAATCGTATAAAAAATTTTTTTAAATTTCAAGGATATGCTTTTGTAAAAAATTTTTTAGTATGTGAAGTTGTTTTTACAATATATTTAAATTTAATTAATTAAAAAAATTTTTTTATTTTAAAAATTTTTTTATGTTATTTTTTTTTATAGGAATTTTTGATATATTATGTCTAATATTTCTTTTATACATCTTCGAACTCATAGTGATTATTCTATTATAGATGGTTTATCTAAACCTAAAAAAATAATTGATAAAGCTATTTTTTTTAATATGCCATCAGTTGGAATAACTGATTTTACGAATTTGTATGGAGTAATTAAATTTTATAAATATGCTCATAAAAATGGAATTAAACCTATTATAGGAGCAGATTTTAATCTTTTGTCTGAAGATAATACTTTGAGTGAATTAACTATTTTAGCTAGTAATAACTTTGGTTATGAAAATTTAAAAATATTGATTTCCAAAGCATATAAAAGAAAATATAAAATTTTAAAAGATGTATATATAAAAAAAAAATGGCTAATAAAATATCGTGATGGATTAATTATATTGTCAGGAGGAATAGATGGAGAAATTAGTAAATTTATATTTAATAAAAAATCCAATTTTTTAAATTCCAGTTTAAGTTTTTATAAAAAATATTTTAATCAAAATTATTATTTAGAAATTTCTAGAATAGGAAGAATAGAAGAAGAAAAATATATTAAAAAAATTTTAGAAATTTCTTTTTTTAAAAAAATTCCTATTGTTTGTACAAATAATGTTCGTTTTTTAAAAAAAAATGATTTTTATTCTCATTTTATTAGAATTTCTATTCATAATGGTATATCTATTGATCTTGCTAAAAAATTATTTTATAAATATAAAAAAAATCAATTTTTTAAATCTACATTAGATATGAAAAAATTATTTTTTGATATTCCAGAATCATTATATAATTCTGTTGAGATAGCTAAACGTTGTAATGTTTCTATAAAATTTAAAAAATATTTTCTTCCAAAATTTTTTACTGGAAAAAAAAATACTAAGGATTTTTTAGTAAAAATTTCTAAAAAAGGTTTATTAAGTAGATTAAAAAAAAATAATATTAGTAAAAAAAAAAATTTAAATATTTATAAAATTTATAAAAATAGATTAATTTATGAATTAAAAATAATTAATAAAATGGGTTTTTCTAGTTATTTTTTAATTGTTATGGAATTTATTCAGTGGTCTAAAAGAAAGAATATACCAGTTGGTCCAGGAAGAGGTTCAGGAGCAGGTTCTTTAGTTTCTTATTCTCTTAAAATTACTGAAATTGATCCAATTAAATTTGATTTATTATTTGAAAGATTTTTAAATATAGAACGTGTTTCTATGCCTGATTTTGATGTTGATTTTTGCATGAATCGTCGAGATTTAGTAATAGAACATGTTTCTAAAGTTTATGGAAAAGATTCAGTATCTCAAATAATTACTTTTGGAACAATGACTGCTAAAGCAGTTATACGTGATGTAGGAAGATCGTTAGGTTATCCTTATGGTTTTTTAAATAGAATTTCTAAATTAATTCCTTTAGATCCTGGTATAACTTTAAAAAAAGCTATTTTAAATTCTTCTGAATTATCTATGTTATATAATCATGATTGTGAAATTCGAGATTTATTTAATTCTACTAAGAAATTAGAAGGAGTAATTAGAAATGTTGGAAAACATGCTGGTGGGGTAGTTATTTCTCCAACTAAAATTACTAATTTTTCTCCTTTATATTATGATAATTTAGAAAAAAAAAACTCAGTTACTCAATTTGATAAAGATGATATTGAAGATATTGGATTAGTTAAATTTGATTTTTTGGGTTTAAAAACTTTAACTATAATTTTTTCTTCTATTAAAATGATTAATAAAAATTTAAAAAAAAAAGGAAAAAATAAAATATATATTGAAGATATTTCATTAAATGATAAAAAAAGTTTTAAAATGTTGATGAAAGCTTATACAACTTCTATTTTTCAATTAGAATCATTTGGAATTAAAGAATTAATACTTCAATTAAAACCTGATTCATTTGATGATATTGTTGCTTTAGTTGCTCTTTTTAGACCGGGTCCTTTACAATCAGGAATGGTAGAAAATTTTATTAATAGAAAACATCGAAAAGAAAAAATTTATTATCCTGATAAAAAATGGGAACATAAATTATTAAAACCTATTTTAAAATCTACTTATGGAATTATTCTTTATCAAGAACAGGTAATGAAAATTGCTCAAATTTTTTCTAATTATACTTTAGGAGAAGCGGATTTATTAAGAAGAGCTATTAGTAAAAAAAATTTTAAAAAAATGTCTAAACATCGTGTAAAATTTGTTAAAGGAGCAAAAAAAAATAATATAAAAGAAATTTTGTCTAATAAAATTTTTGATTTATTAGAAAAATTTGCAGGATATGGTTTTAATAAATCTCATTCTGTTGCATATGCTTTAATTTCTTATCAAACTTTATGGTTAAAATCTAATTTTTCTTCTGAATTTATGGCTTCTGCTATGACTATGGATATGAGATATTCAAATAAAATTATGATTTTAGTTAATGAATGTATTAAATTAAATTTAAAAATTTATATTCCTAATATTAATTTTAGTAAAAATAATTTTTTTGTTGATTTAAAAAAAAATATATTTTTTGGTTTAGGGGCATTAAAAGGTATTGGAGAAAATACTATTAAAAAAATAATTTTAGAAAGAAAAAAAAACGGAATTTTTAAAAGTTTAAGTGATTTATGTATACGTGTTGGACCTAAAATAATTACTAAAAAAATATTAGAAAAACTTATTTTTTCAGGAGCTTGTGATTGTTTTAATAAAAGTAGGTTTTTATTATATATTTCTATTTCTGATGTAGTTCAATCATCTTTACAATATAGAAATATTTTATTATCAAAACAATTAGATTTTTTTGATAAAAAAGAAATTAATTTAGAAAAAAAATATAAAAATAAATTTTTTATTAATATTAATTGGTCAAAAAAATTAGAATTAGATTATGAAAAAAATATTTTAGGTTTTTACTTATCTAATCATCCGTTCTTATTTTATTTAAAAGAAATTAGAAATTATTATTGTACTGTTTGTTTAAATAAAATTTTTAATTTTAAAAAAAATCAAAAAATTTATATATCTGGAATTATATTTAGTATTAAAAGGTTATTAACAAAAAATAAAAAAAAAATGGTAATTTTAACTTTAGATGATAATACTAAAAAAATTGATGTTCTTGTTTTTGAGGATTTAATTTTATCATCTCAGTCTATATTAAAAGAAAATAATATTATTATTGTTAAAGGATTTACTAAAAAAAATATTTTTAAAAATTCTTTTTGTTTTATTGCAAAAAAAATTTATGATATATATAATTTAAGAAAAAAAAAATTATTAAAAATTAAAGTTATTTTAAAGAGAACTTCTAAATCTATAATTTTTTTTAATAAAATAGATAAATTTATGATTAAATATTGTGGAGGAAAAACTAATTTATGTATTATTATTTATAATAATAAATTTAAAAAAAAAAAATATTTAATAAAAAAATGGAATGTTTATCCATCAGATAATTTATTTTATTTTTTAAAATCTCTTAAATTTTTAGAGAGTATAAAAAAATTTTTTATTTAAGTTTTATTTTTTTTAGCAATATTTTTGATATTTTATTTATTTTTATATTTTCTTTTTTTTTTGTTTTTCTATTTTGAAGTTCAACACAATTATTAATTATTGTTGAATTACTAATGATAATTTTATATGGACATCCAATTAAATCTGTTTCTGAAAACATTATACCTGGTTGTTCTGGTTTATTATAAAATAAAACTGTAATATTTTCTTTTTTTAATTCAGAATATATTTTATTAGATATTTTTTTTATTTTTTTATTTTTTAATATATTGATTGGAATAATGCAAACTTGAAAAGGAGCTATAGAAATAGGCCAAATTATTCCTTTTTTATCATGATTATTTTCAATAATCGCTCCTATTAATCTACTAATTCCAATTCCATAACATCCCATTTCTAATTTCTTTTTTTCTTTTTTTTTTGTTTGAATACAAACATTAAATATTTTTGAATATGTTTTATTTAATTGAAAAATATGACCTATTTCAATACTTTTTATTTTTGATTTAGTACATGAACTATTTAATTTATTTTTTTTTTTTTTATAATTTACATGAAATTCATGAGATATACTTCCTCCAATTACTCCATTATTTACTTTTATTATTTTAGTTTTTAAATTCATTTTTTTAAAAATTTTTATGTAAGCTATATACATTTTTTTATATGTTTTTTGAAGAGATTTTTTATTTTCATGAAATGAATATGCATCTTTCATAATAAATTCTCTTGTTCTTAAAATTCCAGATTTTGGTCTAATTTCATCTCTAAATTTTGTTTGAATTTGATATAGTATAATTGGTAATTCTTTATAAGAGTGTATTTTGTTTTTTATAAAATTAGTAATTATTTCTTCATGTGTAGGGGATAATATTAATGTTTTATTTTTTCTATCTAAAATTTTAAATAATTCATTTCCATAAGATTTAATTCTTTTACTTTTATTCCATAATGAAGAAGGTTGAAGAATAGGTAATATAATTTCTATGCAAGAATTTTTTTTCATTTCATTATGTATAATTTTTTTTATATTTTTTAAAACTCTTACTCCATTTGGTAACCATGTATATATTCCAGAAGAAATTTTAGATATTATTCCTGCTCTAATCATTAATTTATGGCTAATTTTTTTAGCATAATTTGGATTCTCTTTTTTAGTAAAAAGAATATATTTTGTTTTTTTCATTTTTTTTTTATATTTCTCATTTTTTTTGAAAAAATAATTTTATAAAATTATTTTTTTGTTATTTTTTTTTAATTATATATTTATAATAAATAAATATTTTTTTAAATATTATTTTATTTATAATAATAAAAATTTTTTTTAATTAATTTTTTAAGGTAAAAATAATGACAAATTATGAAGATAAAACCGAAGATCCAACTAAAAGAAAATTAAAAAAATCACAAAAAGATGGATTAAATACATATTCTAGAGATTTTAATTCAATAATAGCACTTTTTATAGCTTTTTTAAGTTTTTGGATATTAAAAGATAAAATATTTTTAGTTTTAAAAGAACTTTTTTATATTAATTTTAATTTTAATGATCAAATTTTAAAAGAAAATTTTCAAGAAATTATTAATAATTTTTTTTTTCTTTAAAATCTATTTTATCTGTTTTTTTTTCTACTTTTTTATTATTTACTTTTTCTGTTTTTATTGCTCCTTTATTGTCTAATAATTTTTCTTTTGTTATGAGAAAAATAACTTTTGATATTAATAAACTTAATTTTATAAATGGATTAAAAAATATAATATCATATGTTACAGTTGTGGAGTTTTTTAAAATTTTAATACAAGCTTGTATTCTTTTTTTTTGTACTGGAATTTATTTTTGGATAAATATTATAAAAAATTTTAATTTAATATATGAAATTCCTTATTATGCTTTTTTTGATGGATTTTGTTCTATTAGTTTTTGTTATTTAATTTTTCTTATTTTTTTATTTCCTATAATATTATTTGATATTTTTTGGAAAAATTATTTATATATAAGTGAATTAAAAATGAGTTTTAAAGAATTAAAAGATGAATTTAAAAATACTGAAGGAAATCCTGAAATAAAAAATAAAATGCGTGAAAAAATTCGTTCTTTTTTAAAAAAAAAGATACATTTTAAAATTAATGATGTAGATTTTATTGTTTCAGGTTTTTTAAAATATTCAATAGCTTTACAATATAATAAGGATTTAATGCCAGCTCCTAAAATATTATTAAAAGAAAAAAAAGGATATTTTTCTAAAATTTATAAATTAGGAAAAAAAAATAATATATTAATTATAAAATCTAATATATTATCAAAACTTTTATATAAACATTCAAAGGTAGGAGAATATATTCCAAATTTTTTATATCCTGTTGTAGCTAAAATTTTAGCAAATAATTTAAATATTAAAAAATAAAATGTCTTTTACTATTTTATATATAATTTTTTATTAAATATAAATATTTTAGGAATAATATATGATCAATTTTTTTTCTATATTTAATTTTTTTAAAAAAATTAAAAATGTTAAATTACAAGAAATTTACGGTCCTATTTTAATTATAATAATTTTATCTACAATGATATTACCTCTATATCCTATTTTTTTAGATATATTATTTACTTTTAATATTTTTTTTTCTATTTCAGTACTATTAGTTTCAATGTTTATTAAAAGTACGTTAGAATTTACTTCTTTTCCAACAGTTCTTTTATTTACAACTTTATTGAGATTAGCTTTAAATATTGCTTCTACTAGAATAATTTTATTATATGGACATAAGGGAACATCTTCTGCTGGAAATGTTATTAAATCTTTTGGTCATTTTTTAGTTGGAAATAATCTTACTATTGGAATAGTTATTTTTATAATTTTAGTAATAATAAATTTTGTTGTAATAACTAAAGGAGCTGGAAGAATTGCAGAAGTTTCAGCTAGATTTATATTAGATGGAATGCCTGGAAAGCAAATGTCTATAGATTCTGATTTAAATTCAGGATTAATTCAAGAAAAAGAAGCAAATAAAAGAAGATATAATATATCTAGAGAAGCAGATTTTTATGGATCAATGGATGGAGCTAGTAAATTTGTTAGAGGTGATGCTATAGCTGGAATTTTAATTATGATTATTAATATTTTAGGAGGTTTAATAATTGGATTATTTCAACATGAAATGAGTATTTCTAAAGCTACTAAAGTATATACTTTATTAACAGTAGGAGACGGTTTAGTAGCTCAAATTCCAGCATTAATTATTTCTACTGCTGCTGGAGTAATTGTTACACGAGTAGAAAGTAATAAAAATATTAGTGAACAAATTATTGATGATTTATTTTCTAATTTTCATGTAATTTTTTTAAGTGGTATTATATTAGGAATATTTGGTTTAATTCCAGGCATGCCTAATATTATTTTTCTATTATTTTCTTTTTTATTATTTTTTGTGTCTTGGTTTTTAAAAGATAAAAATATATTATTAAAAAATAAAATAGTTAAGCAAGGTATACCTAAAAATGATTTAGAGATTTCTTGGAAAAATATTAATTTAGAAGAATATTTGTCTATTAATTTAGGAAGTAAATTAATAAATTTATTAAATTTAAAAAATAAAAAAAATCTATTAAAAAAAATTTTTTTTGTTAGAAAAAAATATGTTAAAAAATTTGGGTTTATACCTCCTCAAGTAAAAATTAAATATAATTTTAATTTATTAGATAATGAATATAAAATTTTTATTAAAGGAGTAGAAAATGGTTCAGGAAAAATCTTAATAAATAAATATATGGCAATTAATTCTAAATTTTCTAAAAAAAAGTTATCTAAATTAGAAGTAAAAGAACCAGTTTTTGGTTTACAAGCTTTTTGGATTAAAAAAGAAATGTCAGATTATGCTAAAAAAAAAGGATATACAGTTGTAGATTCTAGTACAATTATTGCTACTCATTTAGATAATTTAATTTCTAATAATTTAAGTGAATTATTTGGACTTCAAGAAACTCAAAAATTATTAAATCGAGTAAATATAGAATACCCTCAATTAATTGAAGGATTAATTCCAGAAACATTTAGTTTGACAATTTTAAATAAAGTATTAAGAAATCTTTTATTTGAAAATATTTCTATAAAAGATATGAGAACTATTATAGAAACTTTAATTGAATATTCTTTTTTAAGAAAAAATATTGAAGAATTGACAAATATGGTTAGAATTTCTTTAGGTAAACATATTTTCCAAAAATTATTTTCTAATTCTAAAAAAATTTATGTTTTTGGTTTATCTTTAAAAATGGAAAACTTTTTATTTAAATGTTTAAATGATAAAAATTTTCTTAATCCATACTTATTTAAAAAACTTGTTAATAATGTAAAAAATATAATAAAAAAAAATCATTCTTCAAAAAATCCATTAGTTTTTGTTGTAAATATTAAATTAAGATATTTTTTTTTTAATTTATTAAAACCTATTTTTTTTAATATTAATGTTTTATCGAATTTAGAAATCCCTAATAATAAAAGAGTAATCTTTATTAGTTTATTAGAGATTTTATAAAATTATTTCTAAATAGATTTTGAAACTTTTATTCCAAGTAAATTTAATCCTTTTTTTAATATTTTAGAAACTAAAAAAGATATTTTTAATCTGCTATCACGTATCTTTTTATTTTTTTCTTTTAAAATATTATATTTTTCATAAAAATTGGAATATTTGGATGCTAATTGATATATATAAGAGCATAATAAATGTGGTTTCCCTTTTTTAGAAGATTTTATTATTATTTCTTCAAATTGTAAAATAGATATGGATAAAATTGTTTCATAGTTATTTGAAATTTTAAAAGAATTTTTTATATTTAAAAGATTTTTTTTATATTTTCTTAAAATAGATAAAATTCTTGTATAAGTATATTGTATATAAAGTGAAGTATTTCCTTCAAAAGATAACATTTGGTTCCAATTAAAAATGTAATTAGTTTTTCTATTTTTTGATAAATCTGCATATTTAATTGCACCAATTCCTATTATTTTAGAAAGAGATATTAATTTTTTTTTAGATATTAATTTATTTTTTTCTTTTAAAATTTTTTTAGATTTTTTTATAGATTTTTTAATTAATTCTATTAATTTAATTGTATTTCCAGATCTTGTTTGAAAAGGTTGATTATTTTCAGAAAGCATCATTCCAAAAATATGATGCTTTACTTTAATATTGTTAGGTATATATCCAGCTATTTTTGAAATTTCATAAATTTGTAATAAATGTTGTTTTTGACGAGAATCGACATAATATAATATAATTTCTGCTTTTAGTTGTTCATATCTATATTTTATACATGCAATATCAATAATTGAATATAAAAAAGAACCATCTTTTTTTTTAAGAATTACTCCCATTTTTTTTCCTTTTCTATTTTTAAAATTTTTTAAAAATACAATAATATTTCCATTTTTTATGGTAGCAATTTTTCTTTTTAATAGATCTTGAACAATTTTTTTTAACATTTTTTTGTAAAAACTTTCTCCAAAAATGTCTTTTTTAGTTAATTTTATATTTAGTAATTTATATATTTTTTCATTTTCTTTAATGTTTAATTTAACAATTTTTTTCCATATTTTATAACAAAATTTTTCTTTTTTTTGTAATTTTTTTGTATATTTATTTGTTTTTTTTAAGAATTTTTTATTTTTATCATATAATTTTTTTGCTTGACAATATATTTCTTCTATTTTTGATATTGATATTTTTTTTGATATCTTTAAATTTTTTTTTTTTATATATGCAATTAACATTCCAAATTGGTTTCCCCAATCTCCAATATGATTAGCTCGTATAACTTTATTTCCTATATATTCCATTATTCTTGATACAGAATCACCTATTATAGTTGATCTTAAATGTCCTACATGCATAGATTTTGCCATATTTGGAGAAGAATAATCAATTACAACAGTTTTTTTTTTTATTGGTGAAATAAATTTTTTATTTTTTAAAATTTTTTCTAAAGATTTTTCTATCCATTTTTTATTTAAAAAAATATTTATAAAACATGGTTTAGAAAATTCCATTTTTTTTATTATATCAAATTTATTTTTTTTTAATATTTTTTTTGCTAATTTTTTTGGAGTTGTTTTGTAGATTTTAGAAATATTAAATAAATTATTTAATTGATAGTGTCCATTTTTTATGTTTTTATTTTTTTGTATAATTATTTTAATTTTTTTATTATAGTTATTTTTAAAAAACATTTTTTTTATTTTTTTTTTTAATATAGATTTAATTTTCATAAAATACCTTTTATTTTAAATTTCATATTAATAATTTATTGTACTAAATAATAATTTAATTAAATTTTATATATTATATTTATTTATTTAATTTTTTTAATAAAATTTAAAAATATATTTGACAAGAATTTAAATATAATATATTATTAAAAAACTTTAATTAGTTACGCTCTTTTAAAAAATATCAGAAAATTTGTGTGGGCACAGAAAAATTTAAGTGCAAAAATTATTAAGTAAAAATGTATTAAATTTGCTTTATACAAAGTTTTAAAAATTGAAGAGTTTGATCATGGCTCAGATTGAACGCTGGCGGCAAGCTTAACACATGCAAGTCGAGCGGCAGCGAAAGAAAAAGATTTATTTTTTTTCTTGTCGGCGAGCGGCAAACGGGTGAGTAATATCTGGGAATCTGCCCAAAAAAGGGGGATAACTACTGGAAACGGTAGCTAATACCGCATAATGTTGAAAAACCAAAGTAGGGGACTTTTGATTTATTGAAAAGCCTTATGTTTTTGGATGAGCCCAGACGAGATTAGCTTGATGGTGAGGTAAAGGCTTACCATGGCAACGATCTCTAGCTGGTCTGAGAGGACGATCAGCCACACTGGAACTGAGACACGGTCCAGACTCCTACGGGAGGCAGCAGTGGGGAATATTGCACAATGGGCGAAAGCCTGATGCAGCTATGCCGCGTGTATGAAGAAGGCCTTAGGGTTGTAAAGTACTTTCGTTAGGGAGGAAATAAATATATATAATACATATATTTTTTGACGTTACCTAAAAAAGAAGCACCGGCTAACTCCGTGCCAGCAGCCGCGGTAATACGGAGGGTGCTAGCGTTAATCAGAATTACTGGGCGTAAAGAGCACGTAGGCGGTTTTATAAGTCAGATGTGAAATACCTGGGCTTAACCCAGGAATTGCATTTGAAACTATAAAACTAGAGTATCGTAGAGGGAGGTAGAATTCTAGGTGTAGCGGTGAAATGCGTAGATATCTGGAGGAATACCTGTGGCGAAAGCGACCTCCTGGACGAATACTGACGCTGAGGTGCGAAAGCGTGGGGAGCAAACAGGATTAGATACCCTGGTAGTCCATGCTGTAAACGATGTCGACTTGGAGGTTGTTTCCAAGAGAAATGACTTCTGAAGCTAACGCATTAAGTCGACCGCCTGGGGAGTACGGCCGCAAGGCTAAAACTCAAATGAATTGACGGGGGCCCGCACAAGCGGTGGAGCATGTGGTTTAATTCGATGCAACGCGAAAAACCTTACCTGGTCTTGACATCCATAAAATTTTTTAGAGATAAAAGAGTGCCTTCGGGAATTATGAGACAGGTGCTGCATGGCTGTCGTCAGCTCGTGTTGTGAAATGTTGGGTTAAGTCCCGCAACGAGCGCAACCCCTATCCTTTGTTGCCATCGGTTCGGCCGGGAACTCAGGGAGACCGCCGGTTATAAACCGGAGGAAGGTGGGGACGACGTCAAGTCATCATGGCCCTTACGACCAGGGCTACACACGTGCTACAATGGCGTATACAAAGAGAAGCAATTCTGCAAAGATAAGCAAAACTCATAAAGTACGTCGTAGTTCGGATTGGAGTCTGCAACTCGACTCCATGAAGTCGGAATCGCTAGTAATCGTGGATCAGAATGCCACGGTGAATACGTTCCCGGGCCTTGTACACACCGCCCGTCACACCATGGGAGTGGGTTGCAAAAGAAGCAAGTATCTTAACCTGAAGAGGAAAGCGCTTACCACTTTGTGATTCATGACTGGGGTGAAGTCGTAACAAGGTAACCGTAGGGGAACCTGCGGTTGGATCACCTCCTTAAAAGTCACTTATAAAAATTATATAAGTGCCCACACAAATTTTCTGATATTTGAGCTTTAAAAAGGCTTGTAGCTCAGTTGGTTAGAGCGCACCCCTGATAAGGGTGAGGTCGGTGGTTCAAATCCGCTCAGGCCTATTAACACCTTTATCTTAAAAATAAAATTTAATTTTTAGGGGCTATAGCTCAGCAGGGAGAGCGCCTGCTTTGCAAGCAGGAGGTCAGCGGTTCGATCCCGCTTAGCTCCAGAAATTTTTTTTTAATAAATTATAATTTTTTATAATTAATTTTTTAATTAAATTTTTTAATCCCTTTTAAAAATAAAATAAATCAAAAAAAAAAAAAAAAAAATAAAAAAATATTAAAAATTAATTTTTTTAAATAATTTTATTTTAATTATAAAATAATTTATTATAAAAATTTTATCTTTTTTTATTTATTTTTAAATTTTTTTAAAATATACCCTTTATCTATTTTTTTTGGATTTTTTGCTTCTTTTTTAGCTCGTAAATCACATAATTCGTTTTCTAATTGACCTGAATGACTTTTTACCCAATTCCAATTAATTTTTATATGTTTTTTAATAAGTTTATTTAATTTCTTCCAAAGATCAATATTTTTTACTTTTTTATTATTTTTTTTTAACCAATTATTTTTTATCCAAATTTTCATCCATTTTGTTACTCCATAATTTACATATTTACTGTCAGTATTAATAATAATTTTTGAAGCTATTTTAATTTTTTTTATTCCAATAATTACACTCATTAATTCCATTCTATTATTTGTTGTGAAAAAAAAACCTGAACTAAATATTTTTTTTTTTTTTTTATATTTAATAATTGTACAATATCCTCCTGGTCCTGGATTTCCTAAACAAGATCCATCACTAAATATGTTAATTATTTTTTTCATTATTTATTTCCTTAAATATATTTTCATTAAAACAAAAATATGAATAAAAAATTTTCTAGAAAAGTAGTTCTTGATACTGAGACAACTGGAATTAATTCTTCAGGTCCAATATATTTAAATCATCGTATTATAGAAATTGGAGCAATTGAGATTATTGATAGAAAAATTACTAAAAATATTTTTCATACTTATATTAAACCTAATCGTTTAGTAGAAAAAGAAGCATATAAAATTCATGGAATTTCTGATAATTTTTTAATAAATAAACCTATTTTTTCTGAAATTTATAAAAAATTTTTAAATTATATAAAAAATTCTCAATTAATTATTCATAATGCTAAATTTGATTTAGGTTTTATTAATTATGAATTAACTATGTTAAATAAAAAAATTCCAGATATATTAAATTTTTGTACTATCTTAGATACTTTAAAATTATCAAGAAAAATATTTCCAGGAAAAAAAAATAGTTTAGAAGCTTTATGTAAACGTTATAAAATCAATTATAATAGAAAATTACATAGTGCTATTTTAGATGCTAAATTGTTAGCTCAAGTGTATTTATTAATGACTTCTTCTCAAAAATCTTTTTTTTTCATGAATAATAATTCTAATCATAACATTTTAAAAAGACCAAAAGAAAATAAATTTAAATATACTCCTATATTTAAAAAAGCAAATGTTTCAGAAATAAATTTACATAAAAAATATCTAAAAAAAATGAAGAAAAATGGAAAATGTCTTTGGTTAACTTAATCAAATTAACAAATTGTTGTTTTTTTATGAAATTATAGTTATAATTAATAAAAAATATATTTTAATAATTTGGTGCGGTAGTTCAGATGGTTAGAATATCGGCCTGTCACGCCGGAGGTCACGGGTTCAAGTCCCGTCCGCACCGATAAAATTTATCCTATCATTTTTTTATTCCATTATATTTAAATTTAATTAATTTTAAAATAATAAAAATCTTATTTTTTATATTTGTTAGTTATTTAAAAAATTTAATTATATTTTTTGTTAAATTTTTTATTTTTTATTAGTTTTTTTTTAAGAATTATTATGAAAAAAAAATATATTGTTACTTGGGATATGCTTCATATTTATACTAAAATTTTAGCTACACGTTTATGTAATAAAAAATCATGGAAAGGAATATTTGCAGTAAGTAGAGGTGGTTTGGTTCCTTGTTCTATTTTATCTCGTGAATTAGGAATAAGATATATTGATACTATATGTATATCAAGTTATAAAAATATGTTATATAAAAAATTAAAAATTATTAAAAAAGTTAAAAGTATAGGAAAAGATATTTTAATTATAGATGATTTAGTAGATACAGGAAGAACTGCAAAAATTGTTAGAGAAATGTATCCTAAAGCATTTTTTGTAACTATTTTTGCTAAACCATTAGGTTGTTCTTATGTAGATGATTATATTATAGATATTCCTCAAGATACTTGGATTGAACAACCTTGGGATATGTTTTTTTCTTATAGAGATCCTTTAGTAAAAGATCAATAATATAAAAATTTTTTAGGAGAACATATGACTTTAAAAGAAAAAAATATTTTTAAAAATATTAAATTTAGAAAAAAAGATGTAAAAAAAAATAACAAAATTTTAAAATCATTAAAAAAAAAAGAAGAAAAGTTAATAAATAAATATATTATCTTAAAAAATATAGAAAAAGAAAAAATAAATAAAATAAAATTAAGATTAGATAAAGATTTAGAAATTATTTATAAATTTTCTTTAGAAAAATATTTTATTAATTTATTACCTATTATAGATAGTTTAGAAATGGCTTTTAAAAATATTAAAAATTCTAATGATTTAATTTCAAAAAAATTATATAAAAATAATTGTTTTTTATTGAATATTTTAACTGAAAATAATGTTTCTATTATTGACAAAATAAATGTTCCTTTTGATCCAACTATACATCAAGCTATTTTTTTAAAAAATTCTAAAAAAATAAAAAAAAATAATGTTATAGAAGTTTTACAAAAAGGATATTTATTAAACAATCGTTTATTAAGAGCTGCTATGGTTTCAGTTTCAAAAAATTTAATTAAAAATTAATTATATAAAAAATTATAAAACTTTTTATAATTTTTTATTTATTTTTAAAAATATTAAAAAATTTTAAAATCTTTTATAAAATAATTTTAAAAAATTATAATTTATTAAAAAAAATTTGTGTATGTTAATAAAAAAAAAATACTATCAAAAAAAAATTATTTCTGTAAATAAAAAAGCTAAACATAATTTTTTTATTAAAAAAATTTTTACTGCTGGAATTTCTTTAAAAGGATGGGAAGTTAAATCTATTCGAAAAGGAAAAATTAATATTAGTAATAGTTATGTTTTATTACGTTCTTGCGAATTATTTTTATTTAATTGTGAAATACAACCTTTAAAAACAACTAATGTTTCATTTTCTTTTATTAATAATTTTAATAGAAATAGAAAATTGTTACTTTTAAGAAAAGAAATTGATTTTATTTCTAGTGAAATGAAAAAATTTAGATATACTGTTATTCCTATTTCTATTTTTTGGAAAAAATCTTTTTGTAAATTAAAAATAGGTTTAGCTATAGGAAAAAAATTATACGATAAAAGAAAAGAAAAAAAAAATAAAGTTTTAAAAAGAGAATTATCTAGAATTTCTAAAAAATTTAAAATTTAATAATTAAATTAAAATATATAAAATTATGAATAGTAAAAAAAAACATGAAAATTGGATGAGAATTTCTTTACTTTTAGCTAATATTGCATATAATCAAGGAGAGGTACCTGTTGGTTCATTATTAATAAATTCCAAAAAAATAATTGGAATAGGATGGAATAGTTCCATAAATAATAATAATCCAACAAGTCATGCAGAAATTATTGCATTAAGTAAAGGAGGAAAATTTTTAAAAAATTATAGATTATTAAAATCTACTTTATATGTAACTTTAGAGCCTTGTTTAATGTGTTTAGGAGCTATTTTACATAGTAGAATTAATAAATTAGTAATAGGAGCAAAAAATTATAAAAATTATAATAAAATATTTTATGATATTAATGATATTTTAAATTTTAAAAATAAAAAAATTAAAATTATAAAAAATGTTTTGAAAAAAGAATGTTCTATTTTATTAAAACAATTTTTTTATAAAAAAAGGTCATAAAATTATTCTAAAATAACAATTGCTTGAGCATATTTTTTTTCATCAGTAAAACTGATATGAGATTTTTTAACTCCTAATTTTCTTTTTTTTTTTAAAGCTTTTGATAAATAATTTATTTTAGGTTTATTTAATTTATTTTTGTATATTTCAATACTTTTAAATGATATTCCTTTTTTCATTCCTGTTCCTAAAGCTTTACATGTAGCTTCTTTTATTACAAAACTTTTAGCTAAAAAATTAATTTTTCTTTTTTTTTTTTTATATTTTTTAATTTCTTTTTTTGATAAAATTTTTTTTATAAATTTATCTTTATATATTTTTATGATTCTTTTTAATCTTTTTATTTTTAAAATATCAATACCAATTCCTATAATTTTCATTTTTTATTATTTTCTTTTGTTATAGATTATAAAAAATTATATTATAAACATTTTTGATAATTTTTTTTATATTTAATCCAAATATATAAATGAATTTTTTTAAGTAGTATTTTTTCTAAACTTTTTTTTGTTAATAAACTAAGTAATTTAATTTTTTCTCCATTTTTTCCAATAAAGATTTTTTTTTGTCTTTCATGTTTTAAATATATAAAAGTTTTTATAATCATTTCTTTTTTTATGTTTTCTTTAATAGAAAAAATTTTTATATTAATTGTATATGGTAATTCATCTCCAAAATATCTCATTATTTTTTCTCTTATAATTTCATGAATTTTAAATTTTAAAGATAAATTATCATTTACATTATTTTTATAAATATGTTTTTTTATTGGTATATATTTTTTAATAATTTTTTTTAAAATTTTTATATTTTCTCCTGTTTTAGCAGAACATGGTATAATTTTTTTAATATTTAATTGTTTATTTAAATATTTTATAAAAGGTAATAATATATTTTTTTTTTTTATTTTATCAGATTTATTAATAATTATTATTATAGGAATTTTTTTTTTTTTTAATAAATTAATAATATTAATATGATTATTATTAAAAAATGTTTTTTCAATAACTAATAAAACTATTGTTAAATCTTTAAATATATAATTTTGAAAATTAATAATTTTTTTTATAGAATATTTTTTATTTTTTTCTCTTTTTTTAAATCCAGGAGTATCAATATAAATAAATTGATATTTTTTTTTTGTTTTAATTCCTGTTATGTTTTGTTGTGTGGTATTTTTTTTTTTTGATGTAATTGATATTTTTTTTTTGATCAATATATTCATTAAAGTTGATTTTCCTGAATTTTGATCTCCAATAATAGCAATTTTTCCACAATGTTCTTTTTTAGTTTTCACTCAATTCCTAATTTTATTAATGCATATTGAGCAGCATTTTGTTCTGCTTTTCTTCTACTTAAACCAATTCCAATTATATTTTCAGAAATATTTAATATTTTACATTGAATAGTAAATAATTGACTGTGTGCTTCTCCATATATTTTTACTACAGTATATGTAGGAAGTGGTAAATGTTTAAATTGAAGATATTCTTGTAATCTTGTTTTAGAATCTTTTTGAGTATCTCCAGGACTAATTTTTTCTAATCTTTTTTTGTACCATTTTAGAATCAATTTTTCTACTGTTTTTATATTACTGTCTAAAAATATACTTCCAATTATTGCTTCAATAGCGTTTGCTAATATTGATTCTCTTTGAAATCCACCACTTTTTAATTCTCCTTTTCCTAATTTTAAATATTCTCCTAAATCAAATTCATGAGCTATTTTTGCTAGAGTATGTTCTCTTACTAATGTTGCTCTCATTCTACTCATATCTCCTTCATTGATTTTAGGAAAAAATTTATATAAAGCTGTAGCAATTACAAAATTTAAGATAGAATCTCCTAAAAATTCTAATCTTTCATTATGTTTCATACTAGAGCTTCTATGTGTTAGTGCTAGTTTTAAAAGTTTTTTTTCATTATATACGTATCCTAATATTTTTTGTATTTTTTTTGTTTCAGTATAATCCATGATTTGCCAATTTTTTATAAAAAATTATTATTTTTTTATTTATTTAATAAACGATTTTTCCAATTCTATTAAATCTAATACCTATAGGCCATTTATTTTCTTTTTTTCTAAAACTAAACCAAATTATATTAACTTTTCCTATTAAATTACTTTCTGGAATAAATCCCCAATATCTACTATCAAAACTGTTATCTCTATTATCTCCCATTACAAAAAAGCATCCTTTTGGTACAACCCATTTTCCTATTTTTTCATTTTTTTGTTTAAAATAATTTTTTTTATCATCTTTTTTACCTTTTACTAAAAGAACTTTATAAGTTTTTGAACTATTTCTTTCATCTAAATAATAACCTTGATTATTAGAATATTTTTTTAAGTTTTTCTTTAAATTTTTAAAATCTTTATATTTTATTAATTGTATAGATTTTTTAAAATTACTATATTTATGAATTAAAGATATTGTTTTTGTAGATGAATCATAAGTAATAACATCTCCTTCTATTCCAATAACTCTTTTTACATAATTCTTATTTTTATCTTCTGGAAGTTGAAAAACAACAACATCTCCTCTATGAGGATGTGATAACGTAAATAGAATTTTATTATTTAGTGGATTTTTTAAATTATAAAAAAATTTTTGTACTAATATAAAATCTCCTGAAAGAAGAGTAGGCATCATAGAACTTGAAGGTATTTGAAATGGTTCAAATATGAAAAATCTAAATATAAATATAAAAAATAATGTAGGAAATAATTCTGCAATAGAATTAGGATTGTTATTTGTGTATTTCTCTTGTTGTTTACTATATTTTAATTTATAATAAAAAATTTTAATTTTTTCTGTTAACCAAAATAATCCACTAATTGCTATTAATGATAATAAAAATATATAAAAAAAATTGTACATATTTATCCTAATTTTTAATTTTGTTAGTTTTTATTAAGTGTTTTTAATATTTAAAATAGAAAAAAATGCTTCTTTTGGCAAATTAATATTTCCTATTTTTTTCATTCTTTTTTTTCCAATTTTTTGTTTTTTTAGTAATTTTTTCTTTCTAGAAATATCTCCTCCATAACATTTTGATAAAACATTTTTTCTTAATTGTTTTATTGTAGCACGTGCTATTATTTTATTTTGAACAGATGCTTGAATAGAAATATTAAATTGTTGTCTTGGTATTATTTTTTTCATTTTTTCAACAATTTCTCTTCCTTTTCTTTGTGATTCATTTTTATGTATTATTACAGATAAAGCATCAATTTTTTCAGAATTAATTAAAATATTTAAACATATTAAATCAGATTTTTTAAATTTTTTAAACTTATATTCTAATGATGCATAACCACTAGTAATAGATTTTACTTGATCAAAAAAATTTAAAATTACTTCTGACATAGGTATATAATAAGTTAAAGAAACTTGATGAGAATAATAAATCATTTTTTTTTGTATACCTCTTTTTTGAATACATAAAGATATTATATTTCCAATGTATTTAGGAGGTAAAAAAATGATACATTCTGCTATTGGTTCTCTTATTTCTTTAAATTTTCCTTTTACTGGAAAATTTATAGGAGAATTTATGTATTTTTTTTTTTTGTTATTTGTTTTAATTTCATAAATTACTGTTGGAGGAGTAGAAATTAAATTAAGATTATATTCTCTTTCTAATCTTTCTTGAATTATTTCCATATGTAAAGTTCCTAAAAATCCACATTTAAAACCAAATCCAAGAGCTTTAGAATTTTCAGGTTCATAAAATAGTGATGCATCATTTAAACTTAATTTACCTAAAGCGTCTCTAAAATTTTTATATTGATTAGAATCTATTGTATATAATCCAGCATATATTTGTGGTTTTATTTTTTTAAATCCTAGTAAAGGTTTTTTACAAGGATTTTTAGCTAATGTTAATGTATCTCCTACTGGAGCAGCTAAAATATTTTTTATTCCACATATAATCCATCCTACCTCTCCACATTTTAACATTTTTAATGATATTTGTTTAGGTGTAAATATACCTAATTTTTCTATTTTATAAATTTTTTTTGAACTCATAAATTGTATCATTGATCTTTTTTTTACATATCCATTTTTAATTCTAATTAAAGATACTACTCCTAAATAATTATCAAACCAAGAATCTATTATTATAGCTTGTAATGGTTTTTTTTTATCTCCTTTAGGAGCTGGAATTTTATGAACAATTTTTTCTAATAAAGATTTAATTCCAAAACCAGTTTTTGCAGAACAACATATAGCATTTTTAGAAGAAATTCCAATAATATCTTCAATGTCATAAGAAATTCTTTCAGGATTAGAATGAGGTAAATCAATTTTGTTAATAACTGGAATAATTTTTATATTCATTTCTAAAGCAGTATAACAATTTTCTAATGTTTGTGCTTCTATTCCTTGAGTAGAATCAATTACTAATAAAGCACCTTCACATGCTGATAAAGATCTTTTTACTTCATAAGAAAAATTAACATGTCCTGGAGTATCAATAAAGTTTAAAAAATATTTTTTATTATTTTTAGACTTATATGTTGTAGTTACAGTTTGTGCTTTTATTGTAATTCCTCTTTCTTTTTCTATATCCATAGTATCTAACATACAATTAGATATTTCTCTTGATGTTAAATTTCCACAAATTTGAATTAATCTATCAGCAAGAGTTGATTTTCCGTGATCTATATGTGCAATTATAGAAAAATTTCTTATTTTTTTCATTAAATTAAAAAAACCATATTAAAAAGTTTAGATAAATTATTATTAATAATAATTTTAAATAAAATAAATATTTTTTTTACAAATAGTTTTTTTATATAAATATTTAAAATATAAATTACTAATAATTTTTATTAAAGATATATATTAACTTATAATATTTTATTATATAATTTTTTATAATAATTATATCATAAATAATTGTTATAAAAAAAACTATGATTTTATATTTTATTATAAATATAGGAAATTTTTATCATGTGTAAAAAAAAAAAAGTTATTTTAGCTATGTCTGGAGGTGTAGATTCTTCTGTTTCTGCTTGGATATTAAAAAAAAAATATTATGTAGAAGGTTTATTTATGAAAAATTGGGAAGAAGAAGATAATTCTGAACATTGTAATTCTGAAAAAGATTTAAAAGATGCTAAAAAAGTTTGTAAATCTTTAAATATTTTTCTTCATACTGTAAATTTTTCTTTAGAATATTGGAAATATGTTTTTGAAAATTTTTTAAATGAACATAAAAAAGGAAGAACTCCAAATCCAGATATATTATGTAATAAAGAAATTAAATTTAAACTTTTTTTAAAATTTTCTTTAGAAAATTTAAAAGCAGATTATATCTCTACAGGTCATTATGCTATAAACTGTTTTAAAAAAAATAATTTTTTTCTTTTAAAAGGAAAAGATCTTAAAAAAGATCAAAGTTATTTTTTATATACATTAAATCAAAATCAGTTAAAAAAAATTATTTTTCCATTAGGAAAATTAAAAAAAAAAAAAGTAAGAAAAATAGCAAAAAAGTTAAATTTAAAAGTATATAAAAAAAAAGATTCTACTGGAATATGTTTTATTCAACCAAAATTTTATAAAAAATTTTTAAAAAGATATTTTTCTTCTAATCCTGGTCCTATTATGACTATTAAAAAAAAAATTATAGGTTTTCATGACGGATTATTTAATTATACGATCGGTCAAAGAAAAGGTTTAAAAATAGGAGGTCTTAAAAATTATTCTCATAAACCATGGTATGTAATAAAAAAAAATATTTCTAAAAATATTTTGTTTGTTTCTCAAGGATTTAATAATTTTTATTTATTATCTAAAGGTTTTTTTGCTATTGATGTGCATTGGATTAATATAAATTTAATAAAATTTCCTTTAATTTGTAAAGTAAAAACTAGATATTCTGAAATAGAACATTCTTGTATAGTAAATAAAATTAATATAAAAAAAATAAAAGTTATTTTTAAAAATCCAGTTTCTTCAGTTACTCCAGGTCAATTTTCAGTTTTTTATTCAAAAAATATATGTTTAGGAGGGGGAAAAATTATAAAAAATATTTCATTATATAATAGTAATTATTATAAATAAAATATTTTTTTATAAAAGTAATTTAAATTAATTAAGGAAAAATTATGAAATTTTCAAATTTATGTTCTGTTTCTCCTTTAGATGGTCGTTATAAAAAAATAACACAAAAATTAAGTAAAATTTTTAGTGAATATGGATTTATTAAATATAAGTTAATGATTGAAATTTTTTGGTTAAAATATTTATCTAATATTAAAGAAATTAAAGAATTAAAAAAATTTGATAATAATACAAATATAATTTTAAATAAAATTATAAATAATTTTAATTTGAAACACGCATACAAAATAAAAAAAATAGAAAAAATTACTAATCATGATGTAAAATCTATTGTATTTTTTTTGAAAAAAAAATTAAGTAATATAAATAATTCAAAAAAAATAATAGAATTTATTCATTTTGGTTGTACTTCTGAAGATATAAATAATATTGCATATGCATTAATGTTAAAAGATGCTAGAAGGTATCATATTTTAAAACATTGGAAAAAAATTATTAAAAAAATGGATTATATTTCATTAAAATATAAAAATATTGTACTTTTATCTAGAACACATGGGCAACCAGCTACTCCATCTACTATGGGAAAAGAAATTGCAAATTTTTCTTATCGATTAAAACGACAATATAATCAATTTAAAAAAATAAAAATATTAGGAAAATTTAATGGAACTGTAGGAAATTATAATGCTCATGTTTTTTCATATCCTAATTTAGATTGGATTAATATTAATAAAAATTTTGTAAAATCTTTAAATATTAATTGGAATCCATATACTACTCAAATTGAACCTCATGATTACATATCTGAATTTTTTTCTTGTATATTTAGATTTAATACTATTTTGATAAATTTTAATAGAGATATTTGGGGATATATTTCTTTAAATTATTTTAAATATAAATTCAAAAATAATGAAATTGGTTCATCTACTATGCCTCATAAAATAAATCCAATAGATTTTGAAAATTCTGAAGGAAATTTAGGTATTTCTAATGCTTTAATACAACATATTTCATTTAAATTACCTATTTCAAGGTGGCAAAGAGATTTAAGTGATTCAACTGTTTTAAGAAATTTAGGAAGTATATTATCTTATTCTATTATTAGTTATCATTTTATAAATATTGGAATAAAAAAAATTAAAATTAATAAAAATGTTTTAAAGAAAGACTTAAATAATAATTTAGAAATTTTATTGGAACCAATTCAAATTTTTATGAGAAAAATTGGAATTTATAATTCTTATGAAAAAGTAAAGTTATTATTTCGAGGAAAAAAAATTAATAAAAAAAAAATTAACAATTTTATTAATACTTTAAATATTTCAGATATAAAAAAAAAAGAATTATATAATTTAACTCCTTTTAACTATATAGGAAAATCTATTTTTCTTTCAGAAAATATTAAACTATATAAATATTAAAATTATTAAAATAATATTTTTTTAAAAAAGGTATAAAATAAATGGGATTTTTATCTGGTAAAAAAATTTTAATTTTTGGATTACATAATAAATATTCTATTGCTTATGGAATAGCTAAATCTATGTATTATCAGGGAGCAGATTTAGCTTTTATATATAAAAAAAAAAAATATAAAAAAAGAATTAAAATGATAGCTAAAGAATTTAACTCTAATATTGTTTTATATTGCAATATTAAATATACAATTGATATTAAAAATTTATTTTTAAATTTAAAAAAAATATGGAGTAATTTTGATGGTATTGTTCATTCTTTAGCTTTTCTTAAAAAAAAATTTTTAAAAAATAATTATATAAATTCTTTTACAAAAAAATCTTTTATTTCATCACATCTAATTAGTTCATATAGTTTTGTTAAATTAGCTAAACAATTTAAAAGTATTTTAAATAAAAATTCTTCTTTAATAACAGTATCATTTTTAGGATCTCAAAAATTTATTCCAAATTATAATTTAATGGGATTAGCTAAAGCTTCATTGGAATCCAATGTTCGTTATATGGCTGCTTCTTTAGGTCCAAAAATTCGAATTAATGCTATTTCTCCAGGTCCAGTTAAAACTGTTTCTTCATATAATATTAAAGGGTTAGAAAAAATTTTATATATATATAAAAAATTTTCTCCAATGAAAAGAAATATTTCTATTATTGAAATTGGTAATGTAGCTTCTTTTTTATCTAGTAATTTATCATCTGGAATTACTGGTCAAATTATATATGTAGATGGAGGTTTTAATATAGTAGGATTATATTAAGTTTTTTATTTTTTAATAAATAAAATTTTAAAAAAAAAACATTATTTTTTAAAATTTAATTTAGTTTGGTCTTTTATTAAAATCATAGTATATTAATTTTATATATCTCGAATTTAAAGTATTTTAGTTTAATAACTTAAATTTTTTAAAAATTTATAAAAATTATTATATTTTAATATAATATTTTAGGTCAAATTATCATGTTTTATAATAATATTGTTTTAATGCAACTTAAAAAAAAATTAAAAATAAATACTGAAAGAGTGGAAGGAATAGTAAAAAAATCTGAAAAAGGTTATGGATTTTTAGAAATAGATTCTAAAGTTAGTTATTTTATCCCTCCAAAAAAAATTAAAAAAGTTATGAATGGAGATAGAATTATTGCAAAAAAAGGATTTTCTAAAAATAGAGAAATTGTTATTCCAGAAAAGTTAATAGAACCTTATTTAAATACATTTATTGGATATTTACAAAAAATAAATCAACAATATTTTATTATTCCGGATAATCAATTATTAAAAGAATATATACCATGCAATTATTTAAAAAAAGATATTTCAAAGTTTGAATCTGGAGATTGGTTTTTAGCAAAATTAACTAAACATAAATTAAATCAAAATGTTTTTCATGCTGAATTAATTAAATTTATTTCTAAAAAAAAAGACCCATTTACTCCATGGTGGATAGTTTTATCTAAATATAATTTAAAAAAAAATGAACCAAAAATAGATTTAAATAATATTGTTTTTGATAAAAATATACCAAGAAAAGATTTAACTAATTTTTCTTTTATTACTATAGATAATAATCATACTAAAGATATAGATGATGCTGTTTTTATAAAAAAAAAAAAAGATGGAAGTTTTTTTTTAATAGTAGCTATATCTGATACAACAGCTTTTATTTCATATAATAGTAAATTAGATGTAATTGCTTCTAAGAGGAGTTTTACAAATTATTTACCTGGATTAAATGTTCCTATGTTACCAAGATTTTTATCTGAAGATTTATGTTCTTTAAAACCAAATAAAAAAAGACCTGTTTTAGCTTGTAAAATGATTATTAAAAAAAATGGATCTATTAAAAATTCTAGTTCTTTTTTTTTAGCTTGGATTAAATCCAAAGCAAAATTGTCATATAGAAATGTTTCTAATTGGATAGAAAAAAAAGGTTCTTGGAAACCTTTATATAAAGATATAAAAAATCAATTGAAATTATTATATGATTTTTGTTTATTACGAATTAATTGGAGAGAAAAAAATTCTTTTATTTTTCCAGAAAGATTAGAATATAAATTTCATTTATCTAAATTAAATGAAGTATTAAATATTTCTATTGAAAAAAGAAGAATTGCTCATAAAATTATAGAAGAATGTATGATAGCAGCTAATTTAACTGCAGCTAAAATTTTATCTAAAAAAAAGGGTTTTGGATTATATAATAATCATGCTGGATTTGATGCATCAAATATAAATTATGTATCTTCATTTTTAAAAAAAAAAAATATTATTATTAGTTCAAAAAAATTGTTAACTTTAAAAGGTTTTTGTAATCTTTATAAAATTTTAAAAAAAAAAAAATATAAATACTTAGTAAATAGAATTAGAAAATTTCAATCTTTTAGTGAAATTAGTTTAATTCCTAAACCTCATTATGCTTTAGGATTAAAACAATATGCTACATGGACTTCTCCAATCAGAAAATATGGAGATATAATTAATCATAGATTTTTAAAATCTATTATTCTTAATACTAAACCATTTATCTTAAAAAAAGATATTATACAAAATATATCTAATCAAAAAAGAAAACATAGACTTTCAGAAAGAGATATAGAAGATTTTTTATATCTAGAATATTTTAAAAAAAATAATTTTGAAGATAAAATTTTTTTTTCAGAAATTTTTGAAATTTCTAGAGGAGGAATTAGAGCAAAGTTATTAGAAACAGGGGCAAATATATTTATACCAAGTTCTTTTATACATAGAATTCGTTCTGAATTAGATCTTAATCAAGATAAAGGTTTAATATATTTAAATGGAAAATTATTATATAAAATTTCAGATGTAATTAAAGTTAAAATTTTAAATTTTAGAACAAATTCTAAGAGTATTATTGCTAAACTAATTTAAATTTTTTTATTAGATTATAAATTTTTAAATTAATAATTTTTAATTTAAATTAAATATACTTTTAAAAATTTAATTAAAAAAAATTAATTATTTTATTTATAAATTATTATTAAAATAATTAATATAAAGGTATTATATGGAAACATTAAGTATTGATTTCAAAATTTATATAAAATTTTTTATTAATTTGTTAATTTTAGTTAATCCTATTGGAATGATACCAATTTTTATAAGTATGACTAATAATTTTTCTGAAATAAAAAAAAAAAAAATTAATTTAATTACAAATTTTTCTTCTATTATTATTTTATGTACTTCTTTATTTTTTGGTCATTTAATTTTAGATTTATTTGGAATTTCTATTGCATCATTTAAAATTTCTGGAGGAATTTTAATATTTATTATGGCTTTATCTATGTTAAAAAAAAATACATTAAAAATAAAAAAAAAAAAATATAATTCTACAAATATTGGTGTAGTTCCTTTATCAATGCCTTTAATTGCAGGACCTGGAACAATTAGTTCTACAATTACATGGAGTTTACATCATTCTTCTTATTTAAATATGATATTAGGAACTGTAGTTATTTCTTTTTTTTTTTTATTTTGTTATATAATATTTAGTCTTTCAAATTTTTTTATAAATTTTTTAGGAAATACTGGAATTAAAATTATTACTAAAATTATGGGATTATTATTATTATCTTTAGGTGTCGAATTTGTTATTCATGGAATAAAAGATTTATCTTAAAAATATATAATTAAATTTATATTTTAAGAATTTTTATAAATAAAAGAATTAAAATTTTATGAAAAAAATTTATGTTCGTAATTTAAAAAAAACTCATTGGAATAATATATTTCATGCTATGCACTGTTTTACAGATAATAGATCTTTAAGTACTAAAGATGAGTTATGGTTTACAGAACATCATCCTATTTTTACTAAAGGAAATTCTGAAAAAAATGAAAATATTATTAAAAATTTAAAAAATATTTCAGTCATGAACTGTGATAGAGGTGGAAAAATTACGTATCATGGTCCTGGTCAACAATTAGTATATATTTTAGTAAATTTTAAATTATTAGGAATTAATATTAAAAACTTTATTTTTTTAATACATCAAGTAGTTTTAAAAACATTAAAGTATTTTTTTATTAATGGGTATATTATAAAAAAATTTCCTGGAGTATATATAAATAATAAAAAATTTTGTTCAATAGGTTTTCGAATTAAAAATTATTGTTCATTACATGGAATATCTTATAATATTAATACTAATTTAACTCCATATAATTATATTTATCCTTGTGGAAATAAATCAATGAAAATGATTAATTTAATAGATTTATTACCTGGAATAACAATGAACATTTTTCGAAAAAAATTTATTCAAAATTTTTCTAAAATTTTTAAGTATAAAATTATTTATAAATCTCCATATGGTATATTTTATACTAATAATGTATATTAAATATTTTTTATAAAAATATAATATTTTTATTTTTTATAAAATATTTTAATAAAAAATTTTTTAAAAAATTATTATAATTTAATTGAGATTAATATAATGTTAATTAAACCTAATTGGATAAAAATTAAAATTCCCGTTGATTCTTCTAAAGTAAAAAAAATAAAAAAAAAATTAAGAAAATATAATATTAATACAGTTTGTGAGGAAGCTCAATGCCCAAATTTAACTGAATGTTTTAATCAAGGAACTTCTACTTTTATGATTTTAGGTTCTATTTGTACAAGAAAATGTCCTTTTTGTGGAGTTAATAAAGGTAGACCTCAGAAAATTAATTTAAATGAACCAAAGAAATTAGCAAAAATTGTTTCTTATTTAAATTTAAAATATGTTGTAATTACTTCTGTTAATCGAGATGATTTAAAAGATGGAGGAGCTTCTCAATTTTCTCAATGTATTAAAGAAATTAGAAATATAAAAAATATTAAAATAGAAATATTAGTTCCAGATTTTAGAAAAAAAGAGAAAATTGCGTTAAATTTATTAGAAAAAAATTTACCAGATGTTTTTAATCATAATATAGAAAATGTTCCTAGATTATATAAAAAAGTTCGTCCTGGAGCAAATTATAAAAACTCTTTAAAATTATTAAATAATTTTCATAAAAAATTTCCAAAAATTCCTACTAAATCTGGATTAATGGTAGGTTTAGGAGAAAATAATAAAGAAATTTTTAATGTTTTAAAAGATTTATATGATAATGGAGTATCTATGTTAACTGTAGGTCAATATCTTCAACCAAGTAAATTTCATCTTCCTGTAAAAAGGTATTTAACTGCTTCAGAATTTTTAGAAATAAAATCTTATGCTTTATCAATAGGCTTTTCAGATGTTTATTGTGGAACTTTAGTTAGATCTTCTTATCATGCATACGATCAATATCAAAAGATTTTAAAATAAAATTATAAATGAAATATATATTTTATCAATTTATTTAAAAGGTTAATAAATGATAAATAATAATTTAATTAAATTAAATCAAACAAAAATTATAATTGCATTAGATTATTCTAATAAAAAGAAAGCTATGAATTTAATAAAATTATTAGATCCAAAAATATATCGTTTAAAAATTGGAAAAGAAATGTTTTTTTTATTTGGAATACGTTTTATTAAAGAAATAATTTATTTAGGTTTTAAAATATTTTTAGATTTAAAACTTCATGATATTCCAAATACTGTTTCAAGAGCTATAAAATCTTTATCTAAATTAAATTTATGGATGATTAGTATTCATTCTTTAGGAGGTAAGGATATGATGAAAGCTGCTAAATTAGCTATTTCTTATTTTAAAAATAAACCTCCTTTATTAATTTCTATTACAATATTAAGTAGTTTGTCTAAATTAGATTTAAAATCAATTGGAATGTATGATTCTATTAATAAAAATGTATTAAGATTATCTAAATTATCTCAAAAAATTGGTTTAGATGGAGTAGTTTGTCCTGGAAGTTCTGTAAAATATATAAAAAAATTTTTAAATAATAAATTTAAAATTATTACTCCTGGTATTAGAAAAAAAAATAATTCTTTAAATGATCAAAAAAATGTTATTACTCCAATTGAAGCTGCATATTTTAAAGTAAATTATATTGTTTTAGGAAGAATTATTACACTTTCTAAAGATCCAATTAAATCTTTAAAAAAAATAAGTTTATCTATAAAAAAAAAAATATAAATTAGTATTTTTTTTATTTTTTTCTTTAATAAAAATAAATTAAATAAATAAATCTAATTAAATTGTTATTAATTACTCACAATTTTTTATTTTTGTTAAATTTTTTTTTTTAAGATTGCGAGTAATTAATTTTTTATTTTTAAAAAAATATTTTTTTTTACAAAAATTTTATTTATTAAAAACTGGTCTAGGTTTTCCATTTTTATTAATAGCTACATATATAAAAATTCCATGAGTAGATAAATATTTTTCTTTAATAGGTTTAGAATATAATCTTTTTACCCATATTTCTATTTTTATTTTCATAGAACTTGTTCCAATTTTAATACATTTTCCATAACAATTTATAATATCTCCAACTGAAATAGAGTGAATAAAAGAAACATTTTTAGCTTGTGCAGTAACTACTCTTCCTAAAGATATTTGTTTTGCTAAAATAGCTCCTCCCATATCCATTTGAGATAAAATCCAACCTCCAAAAATATCTCCATTAGCATTAGTATTATATGGCATAGCTAAAGTTTTTAGTAACATGTTTTCTTTTTTATTAATATTTTTTTTTATTATTAGACGCATTTCATGCTCATTTTAAATTTTTTAAGATAATATTCGAAATTATTTAATTTTTTTAAAGAACATATATTTCATATAAATAATTTTTTTAAAAAAAGATATAAATATTTTTTTTATTTTTTTATGTATTTTTTATTATATAGATTTTTTAAATTATATTAATAGTTTTAAAACTAAATATAATTTTTTAAATTCCTAACTTTAATATTAATTTTATATTAATTAAACTTATTATTCTAAAACCTTTTAATATTGAAGTAGATTTATTTTTTTTAATTAATTAAATAATATTTTTTATTTTTTTATTATTATAATATATTTCGGTTATATCAAATTTTGATATAAAATATATAATTTTTATTATTTTTTAAAATTTTTTTTTGATTTTTTTTGTATTAGGAGGATATATAAAGGAAATATTATTGTTTTTAAAAAAAAAGTTTTAAATTCTAAAAAAATTTTTCTATTGATAAATTAAAAATTAAAATTGAATCTATTTTATTTTTTATAATAATTTAAATAAAATTTTTTAATTTTAAAATTAAATATTAAATTAGTATATATTAATAATTTTATTAGAAAATTTTTAAATTTTTTCTTATTTTTTTATTTTATTAAAAATATTTTTGATAATTATTTTATTTCTTAAAATTTTTTATTTGATTTTTATATAATTTTTTTTAGATAAAAAATTAGAAAATGTTATTTTAATTTCTATAAAATTAACTTTATTTAAAAATAAATTTTAAAAAATTTTAATAATTTTTTAAAATTTAGATTACTTAAAATTAAAA
This sequence comes from Buchnera aphidicola (Periphyllus lyropictus), assembly GCF_024029895.1. Classification (NCBI taxonomy): domain Bacteria; kingdom Pseudomonadati; phylum Pseudomonadota; class Gammaproteobacteria; order Enterobacterales; family Erwiniaceae; genus Buchnera; species Buchnera aphidicola. The sequence continues at coordinate 341,224 of NZ_CP097457.1, read as the reverse complement.
AAATTAAACTAAATATTTTTTTTTTTATTTTTTTATAAAAATTTATTTTTTTAAATTAATTGATTTTTAAATATATATTTTTTTGTTTCATATAATTAAATTATTTTTTTTAAATTTAAAAATAATATTTTTTATCAAATAATTTATATTTTTATTTTTAAATATTTCAACAAAAATTTAGATTTTTTAAAGAAACTATTTTTAGCTAAATTTTTGTTAATTTTTAAAGAGAATTTTTAAAAAAAATTTATTTTTTATAAATTTTACCATATTTTTCTAAAATTTTATCTTTTTTAAATTGAGTTAAACTATAAATTTTATTATTTCTAAAAATAATTTTTTTTTATTTTTATTAATAATTTTAAAAATAATAAATTTTTATATTTAAATTATTTAAATAATTAATTATATAATTTTTTTAGAAAATTGAATTTATTTCTGAAATGATTAATCTCATTAATTTTAAATTATTAGCAATAATAACTATATTTTTTTCATAATTACAACCTCCTAAGTAGTCACTTATTACGCCACCTGATTCTTGAACTTGTAACAGTCCTGAATAATAATTTTTTATTTTAAAATTAAAATCTAATATAAAATCTATTCTTCCATCTGCTAAATAAGCTAAATCTAATGGTAATAAATTATTACTTCTAAAAATTACTTTTTTTTTAAATATTTTATTTAAAATTTTTATGAAAATAATATTTTTATTAATAAATACATTATTAATTTTTGTTGAAAAGAAGCTATTTTTTAGTAAGTAATTTTTTGAGCTTCTCATACGATACCCATTTACTTGTGATCCTTTTCCAGAAACTGAAGTAAATAATTCATTTTTTAATGGATCATATATTACAGAAATACATATTTTTTTTTTTATAAAAATTGCTATTGATATACAAAAATTTGGAAATCTTTTTATAAAATTTTTTTTTCCATGTAATATATTAATTACCCAAGTAGGATTAATAAATTTTTTTAATGAAATTAATGAATTATTAATTATAATTTTATGTTTTGGATAAGATTTTTTAATTAAATTAAAAATAATGTTTTTAGATTTATTTATTATTTGAATTAAAATTTTTTTATTTTTTTTATTATCATAAATTTTTTTATCATAAGCTTGAATAATTTTATTTCCTCCTTGTACTGCTATTCGAATAGCAATATTTAAAATTGGATGCATATTTTTTCCTATTAAAAGAATTAAAAAATTATTTAATATATTAAACGTTAGAATATAATATATTAATCTAGATTTAGGATATTAAAATATTTTTTTCATTAATTTTTAAAATTTTTATAAAAGGATTATGATGAATAAAAAAATACAATCTATTAGAGGAATTCATGATTATCTTCCTGAAGAATTAAATCTTTGGAAAAATGTTGAAAATATATTAAAAAAAATTTTTAACAATTATGGATATTGTGAAATTAGATTACCAATATTAGAAAAAACTAAATTATTTAAAAAATCAATTGGAAGTGTAACTGATATTATAGAAAAAGAAATGTACAATTTTTATGATCGTAATAATGAAAGTTTAACTTTAAGGCCAGAAGGAACAGCAAGTTTTGTAAGAGCAATTTTAGAACATAATCTTTTAAAAAAAATTCAACAAAGATTTTGGTATTTTGGACCTATGTTTCGTTATGAAAGACCTCAAAAAGGAAGATACAGACAGTTTTATCAATTTGGTTGTGAAGTATATGGATTGAGTGATCCAAGAATAGATTTAGAATTAATTTCATTATTATATTGTTTTTTTAAAAATTTAAATATAGAAAAATATGTTTTTTTAGAAATAAATTCAATTGGAAATATTCAATCTAGAGAGAGGTATAAATTAGATTTAGTAAAATTTCTTAAATCAAATATAAAATTTTTAGATTTTGATTCTAAAAATAGACTTTATACTAATCCTTTAAGAATATTAGATAGTAAAAAAAAATCTATTCAAAATTTATTAAAAGACGCTCCTATTTTATTAAATTATATTGATTTAGATTCTAAAAATCATTTTTCTAATTTATGTAATAGTATTCAAGAATATAAAATACCTTTTACAATAAATACACGTTTGATAAGAGGTTTAGATTATTATAATAAAACTGTATTTGAATGGAAATGTAAAAGTGAAAATTTAGGTTCTCAAAATACAATTTGTGCTGGAGGTAGATATGATTCTTTAATAAAAATTTTAGGAGGTCCAAATACTCCTGCAATTGGATTTGCTATTGGAATGGAAAGAATTGTTGCTGTATTAAAAAGTAAAAAAAATTTTCAATCAAAAAATTTATATACTGATATTTATATAATTTCAGATTTTTTAAATGAAAATTTTAGATTTTATAAGTATATTGAAAAAATTAGAAATTATTTTAATAATTTTAAAATTATTCAAGATTTTAATTTAGGTTCAATGAAAAAAAAATTAATTAGAGCTAAAAAATTTAAAGCAAAAGTTATAATTATAATAAATAATAATTTATTTAAAAATAATTTTATTGAAATAAAATTCTTTAATATTAATAAAATAAAAATAATTTCTTTAAATAAAATTTTTAATGAATTAAAAATTTTTTTAAATAAAAAATAATTAATAAAAATTTTATTTTTTTTAAATAAAAGAGAAAATAATGTTAAAAAAAACTAATAAAAAAAATGATTTAAAAATATGGAATCTTATTAAAAAAGAAAAAGAAAGACAAAATAATACTCTTACTTTAATTGCTTCAGAAAATTATGCAAGTAATGAAGTTATTAAAGCTCAAGGATCTATTTTAACAAATAAGTATGCAGAAGGTTATCCAAAAAAACGTTATTATTCAGGTTGTAAATATATAGATAAAATAGAAAATTTAGCTATTAAAAGAGCTAAAAAATTATTTAAATCTAGTTATGCAAATGTTCAACCACATTCTGGATCACAAGCTAATTTTGCGGTTTATCATGCACTTTTAAAACCAGGAGATTTAATTTTAGGTATGAATTTATCTGATGGAGGTCATTTAACTCATGGTGCATTAGTAAATTTTTCAGGAATTTTATATAAATCTATTTCATATAAATTAAATAAATTAGAAAAAATAGATTATAGTGAAATACTTTATTTAGCAAAAAAATTTAAACCAAAAATGATAATTGGAGGTTTTTCTTCTTATTCAGGTATAATAAATTGGAAAAAAATGCGATCTATTGCTAATGAAATAAATGCTTATTTAATAGCTGATATTGCTCATATTTCTGGTTTAATTGCTGCTAATTTATATCCTAGTCCAATAAATTACGCTCATGTTGTTACAAGTACTACACATAAAACTCTTTCTGGTCCAAGAGGAGGGTTAATTTTATCTAATGAAAAAAATAATTCTTTATATAATAAATTAGATAGATCTATTTTTCCTGGAACACAAGGTGGACCTTTAATGCATGTAATAGCTGCAAAAGCAATTGCATTTAAAGAAGCTTTAAATAAAGATTTTATAAAATATCAAAAACAGATTTTAATAAATGCAAAAATAATGGCAAAATATTTTATAAAAAATAATTTTAAAGTTGTTTCTAATGAAACTTTTAATCATTTATTTGTTCTTAATTTAACTAAAAATAATATTACAGGAAAAGAAGCAGAAAATTTTCTTAATAAAAGTAATATTACTGTAAATAAAAATACTATTCCAAATGAATTTCGAAGCGCTTTTGTTACTTCAGGAATTCGAATAGGTACTCCAGCTATTACTCGTAGAGGATTAAAAAAAATAGAATCTGAAAAAATTTCTTTTTATATAGTAAAATTATTAAATAATTTTGGAGATAATAGAATGAGTTTAAAAGTAAAAAAAAGTATTTTAGAAATTTGTTCTAAATATCCTATTTATAATTAGTTTTTTATAATAAAAGATTTTAATAATATATAAAATTATTATAAATTAATTTAATAATTAAATTTTAATTTAATGTTAAAATTTCTATCCATAATGGTTCTTCTAAAGTTTTAAATTGATTTATTTTTTTTAAAAATCCATTTGTATTATTTATTTTATATATAGATATTGAATTTGATTTTTGTCCCGAAATAATTAAAAATTTTCCTTCTTTATCTAATTTAAAACTTCTTGGTTGTTTTTCAGTGTTATAAGTCTTTATAAATTTTAATGTTCCATTTTTTGAATTTACATAAAATAATGTAATTTTACTGGTAGTTCTTTCACATGAATATAAAAAATTTCCAGATGGATGTATATGAATATCTGCTGCCCATTTTTTTCCAAAAAAATTTGGTACAATATCTATTTTTTGTATATAATTTTTTTTAATTTTATGTATTTTTTTATTAATTTTCCATACTAAAATATTTGCATTCAATTCATTAATTACATATAAAAATTTATTATTTGGATGAATTTCTAAATGACGAGGTCCACTATTTTTTTCAGATTTAAGGTATTTAATTTTTTTATGAAATGAACTCTTTATTTTTTTTATTTTACATATAAAAATTTTATCTTTTTTTAAAGAAGTAAAAAATAATATTTTACTTTTTAATTCAGAAATAGATGAATGACATCCTAATATATTATTTTTTGTTTTATAAGTTTTTTTTAAAATTCCGTTATTTAATAGTTTATGACAAGTTATACAATTTTCTCCATATGAACTATTAAATAAATATTTTTTTTTTTTATCTATTGATAAATGATTAGGACTTCCTATTGTATATACTTCTTTTATAAATTTTAATAACCCTTTTGAATTAATTTTATATATAATAATTCTTGAAGAATTTCTTACTCCAGCATAAAGAATATTTTTTTTTTTATATAATTTTATAGGTTGAACTTCTCCATTTGTAAAAATTTCTTGAATTTTTTTAATTTTTTTTTTATTAAATTTAAATACTTGAATAATATTTTTTTTTGGAATAGAAACATAAATAATTTTTTTTTTCATATTTTTTTATCATTTTTTTTTATTGTTAATATAAATTTTATAATCCATTTAATTTTATCTGTTTTATTATTAAATTTTTTAAAAAAAAATAAACTATTTTTATTTTTTAATTTCCAATTTTTATATTTTTTTTTTAAAAATTTAATTAGCCAAATTGTATTTATTTTATTTGGATAAAAAAATTTTATTATACCTCCTTCAGTATTAAATTTTATTTTTTTAATTTCAAAATTTTTAGAAAGTATTTTTATTTTTGTAACTAATATCAAATTTTTAGCTAGTTTTGGTAAATTTCCAAATGAATTTATAAGTTTTCTTTTAATTAATTTTAATTCATTTATTGTTTTTATAGAAGATAATTTTAAATAAAAAAAAAGTCTTTTATTTACATTTAAAATATAATTATCTGGTAATAATGCAGGAACATCAAATTCAATTTTTGTGTTATTACTTAGTAAATTTTTTATTGATTTTTTATTTCCTTTTTTTAAAGTTTTAATTGCTTTTTTAAGTAATTTTGTATATAAATCTAATCCTATGTTCTTTATATATCCACTTTGTTTAGTTCCTAAAATTTCTCCCATTCCTCTAATTTCTAAATCGTTTTTGGCTAAAGAAAATCCAGCACTAAAATCTTCAATAGATGAAATAGATTTTAATCTTTTTTTAGAATTTTCAGTTATTTTTTTTATATTTGAAACTAATAAAAAAGCATATGCTTGATAATATGATCTTCCTACTCTTCCACGTAATTGATGAAGTTGAGATAATCCGAAATGATCAGAATTTTCAATAATAATTGTATTAGCTAATGGTATATCTAATCCATTTTCTATAATTGTAGTACATAATAAAATATTAAAGTTATTATTATAAAAATTATTCATAATTTTTTTTAGTTTTTTTTTTTTCATTTGTCCATGACCAATTTTAAAATTTCCTTCTGGAACTAATTTTTTTAAATAATTTAATTTTTTTTTTATTTTTTTTATTTTATTATATACATAATATACTTTACCTCCTCTTTTAATTTCTTTTAATATTGCTCTTCTTATAATTTTTTTATTTTTTTGTTTTACAAAAGTCTTTACTAGTAATCTTTTTTCTGGAGGTGTATTAATAATAGAAAGATCTCTAATTCCTAATAAAGACATATTTAAAGTTCTAGGAATAGGAGTTGCTGTTAATACTAATATATCAATATTATTAAAAGATTTTTTTATAAATTCTTTATGATAAACTCCAAATCTATGTTCTTCATCTATTATTAATAATCCTAAATTTTTCCATTTAATATCATTAAATATAATTTTATGTGTACTAATTATTATATTTATTTTTCCGTTTTTAATATTTTTTAAAATTAAATTTTGTTCTTTTTTTGTTTTAAAACTAGATAACATTTCAATAGATATAGAATAATTTTTAAATCTTGAAATAAAATTATTATAATGTTGTTGAGCTAATAAAGTAGTAGGAACTAATATAGCAACTTGTTTTTTATTACAAAAAGCTAAAAAAGCTGCTCGCATAGCTACTTCTGTTTTTCCAAAACCAACATCTCCACATACTAAACGATCCATTGGTTTTTCTGAACACATATCATCTAAAACTGAATTAATTACTTTAGATTGATCTGGAGTAGTTTTAAATGGAAATGTTTTACAAAATTTAAAATATTTTTTATTATTTTTTTTAAATATAAATCCTTTTTTAGAAGATCTATTAGCATACGTTTTCAATAATATTGCAGCAGTATCAAAAACTTTTTTTGAAATATTTTTTTTTTCTTTTTTCCAGTTTTCACTACCTAATTTATGTAAAGATATTTTATTTGTAATGTTTGTACATATTTTTATTAAATTTAATGAAGAAATAGGAACATATAATTTATCATTATCTGCATATAAAATAATTAAATATTCAGATTTTATTCCATGAGTTTCTATTGTTTTTAGTCCTATATATCTACCAATTCCATGTTTAATATGAATTACTAGTTGATTAATATTAATATTAAAGGAATTTTTTTTAAATAGTTTAAAATTAGTATTTTTCATAAATTTTTAAAAATTTTAAATGTATAAGAAATATTTATTTAAATGCATTTTTATATATTAAAAAATATATTAAAAAAATTTTTAATAATATATTGATTAAATAATATAAAATAAAAAATTTTTAAATGTATAAAATATAAAAATTTTATTTATTTCAAATAATGTATGTGAAAATTATCTTTAAAAAAGTATTATAATATATTTCTCAAAAAGAAATAAATAATAATTTTATTTTTTAAAATTTTTATCTAAATAAATATGTTATATTTTAATAAAAATATAATATAGAAATTTATTTTAAATTATAAATTAAAAAATTTTTTTATATTAATTTAATAATTTATATATTTAATTATATTTAAAGTAAAAAATTTTTTATTTTTTAAACTAATAATTTTTGTTAAAAAAATTTTTTTATTATTGAGAGAAAATATGTCTATTAAAGTAGGTATTAATGGTTTTGGAAGAATTGGAAGAATTGTATTTCGTTTAGCTCAAAATAGAAATGATATTGATATAGTTGCTATTAATGATTTATTGAGTGCAGATTATATAGCATATATGTTAAAATATGATTCTACTCATGGAAAATTTAAAGGAACTATTAAAGTTAAAGAAAAATCTATTATCGTAAATAATAAAATAATTCATATTACTTCAGAAAAAGATCCAAAAAATTTAAGATGGGGTGATTTTTCTGTAGATGTAGTTATTGAATCAACAGGATTTTTTTTAACAAAAGATTCTGCTAACAAACATATTTTAGCAGGAGCTAAAAAAGTAGTCATAACAGGTCCATCAAAAGATGATACTCCTATGTTTGTTAAAGGTGTAAATTTTAATTCTTATAAAGGAGAAAAAATTGTTTCTAACGCTTCTTGTACAACAAATTGTTTAGCTCCTCTTGCAAAAATTATACATAAAGAATTTTCTATTATTGAAGGTTTAATGACAACAGTTCATTCTATAACGTCTACTCAAAAAACAGTAGATGGAGTTTCATTAAAAGATTGGAGAGGTGGTCGTGGAGCATTACAGAATTTAATTCCTTCTTCAACAGGAGCAGCATTAGCTGTTGGTAAAGTTATTCCAGAGTTAAATGGAAAACTAACTGGAATTGCTTTTCGTGTTCCTACTTCAAACGTTTCTGTAGTAGATCTAACATGTAGATATGAAGTTTCAGCAAATTATAAAAAAATATGCTCTGTAATAAAAGAGTATTCTATAAATGAAATGAAAGGAATTATTGGATATACTGAAGATGAAGTAGTATCAACTGATTTTAATGGTTCAGAATTAACTTCTATTTTTGATGCGAAAGCAGGTCTTTCTTTAAATAAAAATTTTGTAAAATTAATTTCATGGTACGATAATGAAACAGGATATTCTAGTAAAGTTTTAGATCTTGTAAAATTAATATCTTTTTAAATATATTTTTTAATATATTATAAAATATAGGTATATATTATTTTTTATATATACCTAATTTTTTATTAAAAATATTTAATTTTTAAATTAATATATTTTTTTCAATAAATTTTTTATCCACTTTTTTGTTCTTTTTTTAGTTAATTCAGGCTGCCTATCTTCATCAATCACTAAACCTAAAAAATTTTTTTTATTTAATAAAGATTTAGAAGCTTCAAAAGAATAATTTTTATTTGGCCATTTACCTATTACTTTAGCTCCTTTAGAAATAACAATTTTATATATAATTTTCATAGCATCACAAAAATATTCTCCATAATCTTCTTGATCTCCGCAACCAAATATTGCGATTTTTTTTTTATAAAAATTAATTTTTTTTAGTTCTGGAAGAAAATCATCCCAATCAGATTGAACTTCTCCATAATACCAAGTTGGAACTCCTAAAATTAATGTATCATATTTTAAAAAATCTTTAATACAAGAAGATGATATATCATGTAAAACAGATTTTTCTTTTCCTATTATATTTTGAATTATTTTAGATATTTTTTCAGTATTTCCTGTATCTGTTCCAAAAAAAATTCCAATTTTTTTCATTTTTTTAAAATCCTATTATTTTTTTAAAATATTTTTATTTAGAATAATATTATCATTTATATAAATAACAGAAAAATATAAAATTTTTTTTTAAAATAAAAATTTTATATTTTTTAATATATTTTAAAATAAATATTTTTAAAATTTTAATAATATTTATAAATATTAATATTTTTAATATTAATATTTTTTTTTTTTTTTTTTTAAGTAGGGATTTATTAATGAATAATTTAGTTTGGTTTAGAAATGATTTAAGAATTGAAGATAATTTGGCATTAAATAATGCTTGTAAAAATAAAAAAAAAAATATTATAGCATTGTTTATGTCTACTACTAAACAATGGAAAAAACATAATATTTCTGATATTCAAGCATTTTTTATTTATAAAAGATTATTGTTTTTAAAAAAAAAATTAAAAAAATTAAATATTTCTTTTTTATACAAGGAATTAAATAATTTTTCAGATTCAGTAAAATATCTTTTATTAATTTGTAAAAAATATAAAATAAATAAAGTTTTTTATAATTATCAATATGAATATAATGAAAAAAAAAGAGATTTAAATTCTTATAAATTGTTATCAATAAATAAAATAAATATGTATGGTTTTCACGATAGTATTTTAATTAATCCAAAAATGATTAAAACAAATTCAAAAAAAGCATATAAAGTTTTTAGTTTTTTTAAAAAAAAAGCTTTATTTATTTTAAATAAAAATTCTTTTTTTAATAAAAAAAAATATTTAAAAAATTGTAGTATTTTAAAAAGAAAAAAACTTTTTTTAAAATTTTCTAAAGAAAAAATTCCATATTTTAATTTTTATAAAAAAAAATTTAATAAAAAATATTTTCCTATTAAAGATAAAAAAATTTTTATAAAAATAAAAAATTTTTTTAAAAAGAAAATAAAATTTTATGCAAAAAATAAAGATTTTCCTTATTTAAACAATACGAGTTTTTTTTCTGTTTATTTATCTTTAGGAATTTTTTCTGTTAGAAAAATTTTTTATCATATTAAAATTTTAAAAAAAAAAGATAAAAATTCATTTATTTTTTTAGAAAAATTGTTATGGAGAGAATTTTTTAAACATTTAGTTAATTTTTATCCGATATTATCAAGAAATGGATCTTTAAAAACTTTTAAAACAAAAATAAAATGGAAAAATAATATAAATCATTTAAATTCTTGGAAAAATGGTTGTACTGGTTTTCCTATTATTGATGCTGGAATGAGACAGTTAAACAAAATAGGTTGGATGCATAATAGATTAAGAATGTTAACTTCTAACTTTTTAGTAAAAAACTTATTAATAAATTGGAGATTAGGAGAACAATATTTTATGTTAAAATTAATTGATTCTGATTATTCTTTAAATAATAGCAATTGGCAATGGATATCATCAATAGGAACAGATTCATCATTTTATATTAGAACTTTTAATCCTTATATTCAATCTAAAAAATTTGATTGTAATGGAATTTTTATAAAAAAATATATAAAGGAATTAAAAAATGTTCCTATAAAATATATACATAAACCATATTTATGGTTAAAAAAAAATGAACCATATTCAAATTATCCTAAACCAATAGTAGAATATGAAAAAGTAAAAAATATATTTTTAAAAAAAATAAAATAAATTGAATATTTAATACAATATGAAAAATACGTTATTAGAAGAAATAATTAATAAAAAATTAAAAGCTAAATCTTATAAAGATTTTACTTACAATGGACTTCAAATTGAAGGTTGTTCTAATGTTAAAAAAATTATTACAGGTGTAACATCTTGTAAACTTTTATTAGAACAAGCTGTATTTCATAAAGCACATGCTGTTATAGTACATCATGGAATTTTTTGGGATAATTCCCCAAAAAATATACAAGGATTTATGAGAAAACGATTAAAAATAATTTTATTAAATAATATAAATTTATATAGTTGGCATTTACCTTTAGACGCTAATTTAGAAATAGGAAATAATTCTTATATTGAAAAAATTTTAAAAATTAATAGATTAGGAAAATTAAATAATTTTGTTTGGTGGGGTAATTTTTCTAATTCAATTAGTGGAAAAGTATTATATAAAAAAATTTTTTCTTTATTTAAAAAAAAACCTATACATATTCCAGCAAAAAAAAAAATATTTAGTGTAGCTTGGTGTAGCGGAAAAGGTCAAAAATTTATTCATGAAGCAATAAAAAATAATATTGATTGTTTTATTACTGGAGAAATTTCTGAAGAAACTACTCATTATGCTCGTGAATCAAATATACATTTTTTTTCTATTGGGCATCATGCAACAGAAAAAGGAGGAATAAAATTACTCGGAAAATGGTTATCTAATACTTATAAAGAATTAGATATAAAATTTATAAATATTGAAAATCCTGCATAAATATTTTTTTAAAGATAAAAATTTATAAAAATATTATTTTTTTTAAAAAAAATTTTTATTAATTTTTTTGAAAATATTATATATAAAGATAAAGAGAAATTATATGAATAAAAAAAATTTAAAAAAAATATTTAATGAATTCTGGATTAATTCTATTAATCAAAATTATATTGAAAAAATGTATATAAAATATTTAAATAACAAAAATTCAGTAAGTCAGTTATGGAAAAAAAAATTTAAAGAAATAGAAAAAAAAAAAAAAAAAATAAAAAAAAAAAAAATAAAAAAATTATATTTCAAAAAAAAAATTATTTTATTAAAGAAAAAATTTTAAAAATATTAAGTTTTTTTCGATTTAAAGGTCATAAATATTCTGATATTAATCCTTTAAATAAAAAAAAATATAAAAAGAAAATAAATAAATTAAATTATATTTTTTTTAATTTTAATAAAAATTATTTAAATAAAAAAATTAATATTAATAAAAATTTAAATATAAAACAAAAGTTTTTAAATTTTGATATTTTTCTTAAATGGATTAAAAAAAAATATTGTTCTACAATTGGTTTTGAATTTTGTCATATAAATTCAAAAAAAGAAAAAAAATGGATTCAAAGTTATATTGAAAAAAATTGGAAAAAAAGTAGTTTTAAAAAAAAAAAAAAATTAGATATATTAAATGCAATTATTTATTCTCAAACTTTTGAAAAATATATTAATACAAAATATCCAGGTTATAAAAGATTTTCTTTAGAAGGTAATGATTCTTTAATTCCTGGTTTATATGAATTAATTACATATTCTATAAAAAAAAATATATTAGATTTATATATAGGAATGGCTCATCGTGGAAGATTAAACGTTTTAATAAATGTTCTTGGAAAATCTACTACTCAATTATTTAAAGAGTTTTCAGGAAAATGTAATACTTTACATAATGGAGACGTAAAATATCATTTAGGATATTATTCTAAAGTAAAAACAAAATATAATACAGGAAGAATTAATTTAGAATATAATCCTTCTCACTTAGAAATTATTAATCCAGTAGTAATGGGTTTAACAAGATCTAGAATAGATTTTTTAAAATTTAAAAAAAATCATTCAGTACTTTCTATTATGATACATGGAGATGCTTCTTTTTCTGGTCAAGGAGTAATACAAGAAATTTTAAATATGTCTCAAACGAAAGGTTATAATGTAGGTGGATCTTTACATATTATTATTAATAATCAAATAGGATTTACTACTTCAGATATAAATAGTATGAGATCAAGTTATTATTGTACTGATATAGCAAAATTAATTGAATCTCCTATTTTTCATGTTAATTCAGATGATCCAGAAGCATTTGTTTTTTCAATAAAAATGAGTATAGATTATAGAAAAAAATTTAAAAAAGACGTTTTTATTGATTTAATTGGATATAGAAAAAATGGACATAATGAATCTGAAGAACCATCTGTAACACAACCATTAATGTATAAAAAGATAAAAAATCATCGTTCAATTCAAGAAATATATTCTAAAAAATTAATAAATGAAAAAATTATTAAAATAAAACAAATTAATAAAATAGAATCTAATTATATTAATACCTTGGATAAAGGTTTAGTAATTAATCCAAATTATTCTTCTTTAAAATTTCAATCTTTTTTAAAAAAAAAGAAATCTTCTTTTAATAAAGTTAAATTAAAATTTTCAAAAAATAAATTAATTAAAATTTTTAAATTAATAAATACTTTACCGAAAAATTTTAACGCTCACCCCTTAGTTAAAAAAATTTATTTAAATAGATTAGAAATGATTAAAAAAAATAAAAAATTAGATTGGGGGGCAGCAGAAAATTTAGCTTATGGATATTTATTAAAAAATGGTGTATCATGCAGAATTTCTGGAGAAGATGTTTCTCGTGGAACATTTTTTCATCGTCATATTTCAATTTATGATCAAATTAATGGAAAAAAATATACTCCTTTAAAAAATATTAAAAATTCAAAATTTTATATTTGGGATTCTGTTTTATCAGAAGAAGCGGTACTTGCTTTTGAATATGGATATAGTTTAAGAAATAAAAATACTTTAAATATTTGGGAAGCTCAATTTGGAGATTTTTCTAATGTTGCTCAAGTAGTTATTGATCAATTTATTAGCTCTAGTATGGAAAAATGGAATCAAACGTCTGGAATAGTAATATATTTACCTCACGGTTATGAAGGACAAGGCCCAGAACATTCTTCAGCAAGAATAGAAAGATATTTGCAATTATGTTCTAATGATAATATGAGAGTTTGTATTCCTACAAATTCTTCTCAAATATTTCATTTATTATTTTCTCATGTACATAAAAAAATGAATACTCCTTTAATTATTTTTTCTCCTAAATCATTATTAAGAAATCCACTTTCTAGTTCTTCATTTTCTGAAATATATAATGGAAAATTTCAAAAATTAATTTATGATAAAAGTTTTATAAAAAATAAAAATATTTCAAAAATAATTTTTTGTTCAGGAAAAATATATTATGAATTATTAGAAAAATATAAATTAATAAAAATAAAAAATATTCTTATAATTAAAATCGAACAATTTTATCCGTTTCCAAAAATTAAAATAAAAAAAATCATTAAAAAATATTTTTATGTAAAAAATATTTTTTGGTGTCAAGAAGAACCTTCTAATCAAGGTGCATGGAATTACATAAAAAATATTTTTGAAAAAATATTATCTAATCAAGGAAATATAAAATATATTGGCAGAAATTCTTCTTCATCTTCAGCTACTGGAAATATATATATTCATAAAAAAGAGCAATTATTAATTATTGACTCGGTTTTTAAAAATAGGATATAAAAAATGAAAAATGAAATAAAAATTTTAGTTCCTGAACTTCCTGAATCTGTCTATACTGCTAAAATTATTAAATGGCATAAAAAAATTGGAGATAATATTTTAAGAAATGATTTATTAGTAGATTTAGAAACAGATAAAATAGTTATTGAAGTTCCTGCATCAAATGATGGAATTTTAAATAAAATAATAAAAAATACTGGTGATACAGTAAAATCTAACGAAATATTAGGATATTTTAAAGATAAAATAAAAAAAAAAAAAATAAATATAATAGAAGAAAATATTTTTTCTCCATCTGAAAGAAGAAAAAAAAATCTTTTTAAAAAAAAAACATTAATTAAAGATGAAAAATTAAGCTTTAAAAATAATTTTAAAAATAACAATTTTAAAATTAATGAAAATAATTTAAATTTAGATTTATTTTTAAAAAAAAATAATTTAAAAATAAAAAAAATTATTGATATGTCTCCTTTAAGAAAAAAAATTTCAGAAAAATTAGTTAAATCTAAAAATAAAACTGCAATGTTAACTACTTTTAATGAAGTAAATATGAATTCTATATTAAATATTAGAAAAAAATGGGGAGAAGATTTTAAAAATAAATATAAAGTTAAATTAGGATTAATGTCTTTTTTTGTAAAATCAGTAATTATAGCATTAAAAAAATATCCAATAATTAATACTTCTATTTATAAAGATAAAATAATTTTTTATAAAAATTTTAATATAAATATTGCAATTTCAACAAAAAGAGGATTAATTGCTCCAGTTTTAATAAAAGCAAATAAAATGTCTATGTCAGAAATAGAAAAAAAAATAAAATCTTATATTAATAAAGCTAATGAAAATAAATTAACTTTACAAGATTTACAAGAAGGAACTTTTACTATAACTAACGGAGGAGTTTTTGGATCTTTAATATCTACTCCTATTATAAATCCTCCTCAAACTGCAATATTAGGAATTCACGTTATAAAAAAAAGACCAATAGTATCTAAAAAAAAAATTACTATTGCTCCCATGATGTATATATCTTTATCTTATGATCATAGATTAATTGATGGAAAGGATTCAGTAGGATTTTTAATGAATATTAAAAATACATTAGAGAATTTTATAAAAGTTATATTAGATATATAGTTGTTTTTTTAAAATTATATTCTTTCATAGAAATTCATTTTTAAATATAGTAAAATACTATAGAATATTATTTTAATTTTTATATTTTTAAAAATATTTATAACTAATATAATTCTTTGCAATAGAATTAGAAAAGAATTATATTAGTGAAATCAAATTTTTATAATAAATTAAAAAATTCTTAATCTTATATTTTTTATTTTTTTATTTTTGTTAAGGAAATTTTAAATGATTTTTAAAGTAGTTTTAATAAGACATGGAGAAAGTGAATGGAATGAATCTAATAAATTTACAGGATGGTATGATTCCAAATTAACAAAAAATGGAAAAAAAGAAGCTAAAAAAGCAGGAAAACTTTTAAAAAAAAACAATATGTTTTTTGATAGTTTTCATACTTCAGTATTAAAAAGAGCGATTTATACTTTATGGATAATATTAAAAAAAATTAATCAACCTTGGGTTAAAATTAAAAAAACATGGCGTTTAAATGAAAGACATTATGGAAAACTTCAGGGATTAAATAAAGAAAAAGTAATAAAAATTTATGGAAAAAAAAAAATTTTTAACTGGAGAAGAAGTTTTTTTTCAGTACCTCCTTGTATAAAAAAATATAATGATGAAAAATCTGGATATGATTTAAGATATTCTAAAATAAAAAAACGAAATTTTCCTCTTGCAGAAAGTTTAGAGTTAACTTTAAAACGTGTTGTACCTTATTGGAAAAATATTATTATTCCAGAATTAAAAAAAAATAAAAAAATTATTATTGTTGCGCATGGAAATTCTTTAAGAGCATTAATTACATATCTAGATAAAATTAAAGTTGAAGATGTACCAAATTTAAATATACCTACAGGAAGACCAATTATTTATCAATTTGATAATAATTTAAAACCAAAAAAATACTATTTTTTATAAAAATAAAAATTTTTTAAAATAAAAAATATTTTTTATTTTAAAAAATTTCAATCAGAGGCGTTATGATTATTAAAAAAATAGCAGTTTTGACTAGTGGAGGAGATTCTCCAGGAATGAATGCTGCTATTCGAAGCATAGTTCGTACTTCTTGTAACAATAATATAAAAGTATTAGGAGTATTGGATGGTTATTTAGGATTATGTAAGAATCGAATAATAAAATTAAATAAAAAAAGTGTATCTAATATTATTAATAAAGGAGGAACGTTTCTTGGAACAGCTAGATATAAAAAATTTTATAAGAAAAAAACTAGAGAAATAGCAATTTTAAATATGAAAAATAAAAAAATAGATGCATTAATTGCGATAGGAGGAAATGGAACTTATATAGGAGCAAATAAATTAAATAAAATGAATTTTCCTTGTATTAGTATACCTGGAACAATTGATAATGATATTTTTGGAACGGATTATACTATAGGATATAGTACTGCTTTAGAAACAGTAGTTCAATTAATTGATAAATTAAGAGATACATCTTGTTCTCATAAAAGAATTACAATTATTGAAATAATGGGAAGAAATTGTGGAGATTTAACTTTATTTTCTTCAATTGCAGGAGGTTGTCAATATATTATTATACCAGAAATACCGTATAATGAAAAAAAATTAATAAAAAAAATTAAAAAAAATGTAAAAAAAGAAAAAAAAAACATTTTAATAGGAATTACAGAACATATTTGTAATGTAAAAAAATTAGCTAAAAAAATAGAAAAAGAAGTTAATCAAGAAACTAGAGCTACAGTTCTCGGACATATTCAACGAGGAGGAGCTCCAGTAGCTTTTGATAGAATTCTAGCTTCAAAAATGGGTTATTTCTCAGTAAAATTATTATTAAAAAAAAAATTTGGAAAATGTATAGGTATTAAAAATAATAAAATTATATATAATGATATTAATTATGCATTTAATTTTATAAAAAAAAAATACGATAAAAAAATAATCTTTTTAGCAAAAAATTTATTTTAATAAATTTTTTTTTATTTTATAAGAAATTTTAATAATTTTAAAAAAATTTTTATAATCTAATGATCCAGAACCAACTAATACTCCATTTACATATTTACTCTTTATTATACTTTTTATATTTTTAGTAGAAACTGAACCTCCATATTGCAAATATATTTTAGTATTTTTATTTTTACTTTTATAAATTATATATTTTTTTATAAATTTCATAATTTTATTAATTAAAATAGGAGAAGCATTTTTTCCAGTTCCAATAGCCCATACAGGTTCATATGCAATACAAGTTTTATGAAAAGAATTTAATCCACATTTTAAAAATATTTGATTAATTTGATTTTTTAAAATATTTTTAGTTAAACCATCTTTTTTTTCTTGCTCTGTTTCTCCTATACATAATATTGGAATTAAATTATTTTTTTTTACAGATTTAAATTTTTTTGCTATACATAAATTATCTTCATTATGATTTTTTCTCCTTTCAGAATGACCTAATATTACATATTTAGCTCCAATTTCATTAATCATATAAGAAGATATTTCTCCAGTAAAAGCTCCTTTATTATTAAAATCAACATTTTGCGCCGCAAAAAAAATTTTTTTATTTTTTATTTTCTCTTTCATTTTTTGAATATATATTACAGGAGGAGATAAAATAATTGTATTTTCTTTAAAAAAATTTTTTTCTATATTTTTTATTTTTTTAGAAAATTTTTCAACTAATAATTTATGTCCATTTAATTTCCAATTAGCAATAATTATTGGTGTTTTCATATATTTCTCTTTTAATAAAAATATTTTACAATATTTAAAAAATTAAATTTCTAAAATTATTAAATTAATAAATTATATATTTTTATAATTTTTTATACTATAAACTATTTATTATAAAAATTTTTATTCTATATTTTTAGCATCTATAAAAGCATCTGTCATGGTATTAGAAAAATTTTTGTTATTTTTTAATTTTTTTAATTTATTTATAGAATCATTTATTTTTTGTTCTGTATTAAACATATTTTTTAAAAAAGATAAATAAATAATTCTTTTTTTTCTATCTATATTTAAAATATTAAAATCCAATATTTTGTTTTGTTTTAATGTTTTAATTTGTTTATTTATATCAATATTTTTTAAATTTGAAAAAACTATTACTCCAAAAATATTTTTTTTAAGTTTTATAATTGCTCTATCTTTAGATTTAAAAGAATTTAATTTACCTTTTACTATTGAA
The DNA here is from genome assembly GCF_024029895.1 of Buchnera aphidicola (Periphyllus lyropictus). Taxonomy (NCBI): domain Bacteria; kingdom Pseudomonadati; phylum Pseudomonadota; class Gammaproteobacteria; order Enterobacterales; family Erwiniaceae; genus Buchnera; species Buchnera aphidicola. The sequence goes on along the minus strand of NZ_CP097457.1, from coordinate 322,603 downwards.
TTTTTTTTATTTTTTTTAATATATTTATTAAAAGGATCTTTTTTTAAATGTTTAATACTTAATGATATTCTTTCTCTATATGAATCTACTTGTAATACAACAGTAGTAATTTCATCTCCTTTTTTATAATTTTTTACAACATCTTCTCCAGATTTTTCCCAATCTATATCAGATAAGTGAACTAATCCATCAATTCCTTCTTTTAATCCTATAAATATTCCAAAATCAGTAATAGATTTAATTTTTCCAACAACTTTAGAACCTTTTTTATTTAATTTAGAAAAATTTTTCCATGGATTTATAGTGCATTGTTTTAATCCTAATGAAATTCTTCTTCGTTCTTCATCAATATCTAAAACCATTACCTTTACAATTTCATTTAATTTAACTACTTTAGAAGGATGAATATTTTTATTTGTCCAATTCATTTCAGAAATATGAACTAATCCTTCTATTCCTTCTTCAATTTCAACAAAACATCCATAATCTGTTAAATTAGTAATTTTTCCAGTAATTTTTGATTTTTCTGGATATCTTTTAGATATGTTTTTCCAAGGATCTTCACCTAATTGTTTTAAACCTAATGAAACTCTTGTTTTTTCTTTATCAAATTTTAAAATTTTAACTAATATTTTTTCTCCAATACTAACTATTTCTTTTGGATGTTTTACTCTTTTCCAAGCCATATCAGTGATATGCAATAATCCATCTACTCCTCCTAAATCTATAAAAGCTCCATAATCTGTCAAATTTTTTACAGTTCCTTTAATTTTTAAACCTTCTTTAATACTCATTAATAATTGTTCACGTTCTACACTATTTTCAGATTCTATAACTGCTCTTCTTGAAACAACTACATTATTTCTTTTTTTATCTAATTTAATTACTTTAAATTCTAAAATTTTTCCTTCTAAATGAGACGTTTCTCTGATAGGTCGAATATCTACTAAAGAACCTGGTAAAAAAGCACGTATATCATTTAATTCTACAGTAAATCCTCCTTTTACTTTTCCATTTATAGTACCTTTTATATTAGTAGAATTTTTATGATTTTTTTCTAAAACTAACCATGATTGATGTCTTTTTGCTTTTTCACGAGAAAGTATTGTTTCACCAAAACCATCTTCTACAGCATCTAAAGCTACTTTTATTTTATCTCCAATATTAATATCTATATTTCCATCAATATTTTTAAATTGTTCAATTGGAATTAAAGATTCTGATTTTAATCCAGAATCTACCAAAACATTTTCTTTATTTATAGAAATTATAATTCCTTTAATTATAGAACCTGGTTTCGTATTAGTTATTTCTAGTGATTTTTTAAATAATTTGGAAAAAGATTCTTTCATATATATTTTTTACATATTTTTATAAAACTTTTAAACTTCATTGTAAAAAAGCTTATTAATTGAAATTAACTAAAATCCTTGTTAAAGAGTATTTTTTAAATAACTATTTTTTTTTTAATAAATTTTATTATATAATTTAATGTTTCTTTAAATGTCATATGAGTAGAATCAATAATTATAGCATTTTTGTCTGGTCTTAAAGGACAAATTATTCTATTTTTATCTTTTAAATCACGTTTTTTCATTTCTTTTAAAATAATATCTCTATTTACATTAAATCCTCTTCTTTTAAAATCTAATATACGTCTATTTACTCTTTCTATAAATTTTGTTTTTAAAAATATTTTTAATATTGCATCTGGAAATACAACTGTTCCCATATCTCTTCCGTTAGCAATTAAACCAGGAAATTTTCTAAATTTTCTTTGATAAAATAAAAGCCAATATCTTATATAAGGAAAAATAGCAATTTTAGAAGCAACCATAGATACTTTTTGAGAACTAATATCATTAGAAATATCTTTTCCATTTAAAATTACTATAAATTTTTTTTCTTCATATTTGAAATTAAAATTTATTTTATTTAAAATAGGTATTATTTCTTTTTCCTTAATAGATAATTTTTTTTTTATTATATAAAACGCAATTACTCTATACATATATCCTGATTCAAGAATATTCCATTTCAATTTTTTAGATATTTTTTGAGATAAAGTACTTTTTCCTACTCCACTTGGTCCATCAATAGTTACTACTGGAGATTTTTTAATCATTTATATTACCTTTTAAAATATATTTATAAATTTTATTTTTTTAAAATTATTTATATTTACATATTGAAAAAAATTTTAAAAAATAATCAGGAAAAGTTTTATTTACACATTCAGGATTAAGAAGAGTTACAGGAGTACCTGATAAAGAAATTAAAGAAAAACACATTGCTATACGATGATCATTATATGTATTAATTGTTGCTTCTTTAAATTTTTTAGGTGCATTAATTACTAAATAATCTCTTCCTTCTTTTACTTTTGCTCCTATTTTTTTTAATTCATGAGATATAGCATATAAACGATCTGTTTCTTTTACTCTCCAATTATAAATATTTTTAATTTTTGTTTCTCCTTGAGCAAATAAAGCAGTAATAGCAATTGTCATTGCTGCGTCTGGAATATCGTTCATATCCATATTAACACTATTTAATTTACTTCCACTACATGTTATGCTATTCTTTTTTAAAGAAATGTTTGCTCCCATTTTTTTTAAAACTTCACTAAATTTTATATCTCCTTGAATACTTTTTTTTCCTATTCCATTTATTTTTACTATACCTCCTTTAATAGCTGCTGCTGATAAAAAATAAGAAGCGGAAGAAGCATCACTTTCTATTAAATATTTTTTTGGAGATATATATGTTTGATTTCCTATGATATAAAATTTTTTATAATTTTTATTTTTTATAAAAATTCCAAAACTTTTCATCATTTTTATAGTAATATCAATATATGGTTTAGATACTAAATTATTTTTAATTATAATTTTTGTATTCATTTTAGATAATGGAGAAATTATTAAAATAGCTGTTAAAAATTGACTTGAAATGCTACCATCTAAAATTATTTTTCCTCCAATAAACTTTCCATGAACTAATAACGGAACAAATCCATTATTTTTTAAATATTTAATTTTAACTTTTCTTTGTTTTAATGCATCAACTAAATGTTTAATAGGTCTTTCTTGCATTCTATTATCTCCAGTAATAATAATATTATTTTTTTTTATAGATAATGCAGATAATAAAAAACGTACAGCAGTTCCAGCATTACCTAAAAATAAAGTAATATTTTTATTTTTTGGAAAATATTTTCCTTGACCATATATCACACAGGATTTTTTTTTTTTTGAAAGATTAAATTTTACACCTAATTTTTTTAAAGCTTTTAACATATATTTTACATCATCACTATATAAAATATTTTTTAATTTTGTTTTTCCATTTGAAAGAGAAGCTAATAAAAGCGCTCTATTAGTAATACTTTTTGAACCAGGTAAAGATATTTCACCTTCTATTTTAATAGGAGATTTTAATTTAATTATATTTTTCATATTTTAATTAATAAATTTTTAAATTTAAAATTATATAATGTTTTTAATTTATTTAAGAAATTTTATAATATTTTTTTTCAAAATATATCATAAATTTAATTAATTTTTTTATTCCTTGAATTGGCATTGCATTATAAATAGAAGCTCTTATTCCACCTAAAATTTTATGATTATTTAAAGCATATAAATTTTTTAATTTAGCTTCTTTTACAAAAATATCATTTAATTTTTTATTTTTTAATTGAAATACTACATTCATATTTGATCTATTTTTTTTATGTATATAATTATTATAAAATTTACTTTTATCTATTGTTTTATATAATAAATTCGCTTTTTCTACATTTATTTTTTCAATTTTTTTTATTCCTCCTACTTTTTTTATCCATTTAAATATTAAACTTGATAAATACCAAGAAAAATTAACTGGAGTATTAAATAATGAATCATTTTCTAAAATATTTTTATAACTTAATATTGAGGGAACAAAATTTTTTGGAGATCGAATAATTTTTTTTTTAATAATTACAATTGTAATTCCTGATGCTCCAATATTTTTTTGAGCGCTAGCATAAATTAAAGAATATTTTTTAATATTAATTTTTCTAGATAATAAAGTAGAAGAAAAATCTCCGATTAAAATTTTATTTTTAAAAACAGGTTCTTCATAAATAGAAATACCTTCAATTGTTTCATTTGGACAATAATGTATATAATTAGATTTTGAATTTATTTTCCATTTTTTATAAGGTATAATAGATTTTTTTTTATTAAATTCAGATATTACATTTATTATTTTAGTCTTACAATATTTTTTTGCTTCTTTGGCTGCTTCCATAGACCAATAACCGCTATAAATATAATCTACTTGATCATTTTTTGTGGTGAAATTCATAGGAATAGCAGAAAATTGACCTCTAGCTCCTCCTTGAAAAAATAATATTTCATAATTTAAAGGAATGTTTAATAAATCTCTTAAATCTTGTTTTGAATTTTTAACAAGAGATAAAAATTCTTGACTTCTATGACTTATTTCTAATACAGAAGATCCTAAATTACACCAATTTTTAAAATCTTTTTTCGCTTTATTCATTACTTCTAAAGGTAACATAGAAGGTCCAGCACTAAAATTATAAATATGATTCATGATTCACCATCTTATATTAAATTAAAATAAAAATTAAATAATATTTTTATGAATTATAAATATAATTTTGTATACATAAAATATAATATTTGTATTTAAATTATTTTATAAATTTTAATCCATTCATATATTTTTTACTTAAAATTTTAGGTACTTTAATAGAACCATCACTTTGTTGATAATTTTCTAATAATGCAGCTAAAGTTCTTCCTACAGCTAAAGCAGATCCATTTAATGTATGAACATAACAATTCTTATTTTTTTTATAATCAAAATAACGTGATTTTATTCTTCTTGATTGAAAATCTAACATATTTGAACAAGATGAAATTTCTTTATATGATTTTTGTGAAGGAAACCATACTTCTAAATCATATGTTTTTGCAGAAGAAAAATTTGTTTCTTCTGAACATAAAAGTACTTTTCTATAAGGCAATTTTAAAAGTTTTAATACTTTTTCTGCATGAAAAGTAATATTTTCTAAAGCTTGAAAAGAATTTTTTGGATGAACGATTTGAACTAATTCTACTTTATCAAATTGATGTAATCTTATTAATCCTTTAAAATTTTTTCCATATGAAGTAGATTCAGAACGAAAACAAGGAGTATTTGAAACAAACATATATGGTAAATTTTTTTCTTGAAGAAGAGTATTTTTTACTAAATTTGTTAATGGAACTTCTGCAGTAGGAATAAGGTAATGATTATTCTCATTTCTATTTTTTTCAGAATTTACATAAAATAAATCAGAATTAAACTTAGGGAGTTGACCTGTACCATATAAACTATCTTTATGTACAATATATGGAACATATATTTCTATATAATTATGATTTATTATATGTAAATCTAACATAAATTGACTAAGTATTCGATATAATTTTGCTATTTCTTTTTTCATTACAACAAAATTTGCTCCAGAAATTTTTGCAGAATTTTTCCAATCAAAACCATCAATATTGTTTCCTAATTCAACATGATCTTTTATTTTAAAATCCATTTTTTTTATTTTTCCCCAACAATATATAATTTTATTAAAAGATTTATTATTTCCAATAGGTACATCATTTAATAAAATATTTGGAATAGAAAGATAAAAATTAAGTAATTTTTTTTGAATTTTTTTTAAAATAGAATTATATTTTTGAATTTTTTTACTTAATTTAATTCCTTTTATCTTTAAATTATTTTTTTCTAACAATGTTTTTGTTTTACTAAACATTTTAGATATTTTTTTTTGATAAAATCTTAATTTTTCACTTTTTATTTGTATCTTTTTTCTTTTATTTTCTAATTTTTTAAATTTATTAATATTAAACACAAATCCTTTTTTTAATAATTCTTTAGATATTTTTTTTGTACATTTTCTTAATAATTTAGGATTGATCATATAAATTATACTCATAGTTGTAAATTTTTTATTTTAAATAAAAATTCTTTTTTTAATAAAAAACAAAAAAAATATTTATTTCATTATACTATAATTTTATAATAAATATTTCTTATAAAAATAAAATAAAAAAAATAACTAAAAATGAAAAAAAAAAATATACATAACAAAATTATTATTATAGGATCTGGACCAGCAGGATATACTGCTGCAATATATTCAGCAAGAGCGAATCTTAATCCTATTATAATTACTGGAAACATTCCAGGAGGTCAATTAACTAATACAAATTCAATTGAAAATTGGCCTGGAGATGAAAAAATTTTAACTGGTTTTAATTTTATTAAACGGTTAAAAAAACATGCATTAAAATTTAATACTAAAATTATTAATGATCATATAATTGATGTAAACTTTAATAATACTCCTTTTAAATTAATTGGTGAAAATTTTCAATATACATCTGATTCAATAATAATTGCTACAGGATCAGTTCCTAAATATTTAGGATTAAAATCAGAATCTTTATTTTTAGGAAAAGGTGTTTCTACTTGTGCTGTTTGTGATGGTTTTTTTTATAAAGATAAAATTGTTGCAGTTATTGGAGGAGGAAATACTGCTTTAGAAGAAGCTTTATATTTGTCAAATATATCAAAAAAAATACATTTAATTCATAGAAGAGAATTTTTTAGAGCAGAGAAAATTTTAATTAATAAAGTTTTAAAAAAAATAAAAAATAAAAAAATTATATTTCATAGTAATTCTAAAATAGAAAAAATATTAGGAAAAGATAATAAAGTAAATAAATTAAAGATTTTTTCAAAAAAAAATAAAAGATCATTTTATATTAATGTATCTGGAGTTTTTATAGCTATTGGAAATATTCCAAATACAAAAATATTTAATAAAAAAATAAAAATGAAAAACGGATATATTGTTCTTGTAAAAAATATACAAAATTATTATTCTCAAACTAACATTCCTGGAATTTTTGCTGCTGGAGATGTAATATATAATTCTTATAGACAAGCAATAACTGCTTCTGCTGGTGGTTGTATAGCATCTTTAGATTCAGAAAAATATTTAGAATCTTTATAAAAACTATAAAAAATTAAAAATTTAAGAGAAAATATGGTAAAAGAAGAAAATATAGAAATGCAAGGAAAAGTAATAGATACATTACCAAACACTATGTTTCGTGTAAAATTAGAAAATAAACATATAATTGTTGCACATATTTCTGGAAAAATGAGAAAAAATTATATTAGAATTTTAACTGGAGATAAAGTTACTGTAGAATTAACTCCTTATGATTTAACAAAAGGAAGAATAATTTTTAGAAGTCGATAATTTTAAAAAATTTTATATATAATTTACATTTAAAAAAAATTATTTTAAAAAAACAGGAAAAAATTTTTTTATAATAATATTTATTTTATATATAAATATACATATATTGGAAAATCTTTTATTTATTAAAAAAACAATTTTTTTATAAAAATTGTTTTTTTTTAAGTAAAATTAAATTAATAAATTTATTAAAAATTATCAAATTAATTTTTTTAAATTTATTAATTTTAATTATTTTAATAAGTAACTTAAAAAATATATTACTTAAGGGATGGTTGTGAGAACAAATTATTGTGGAAAAATAAATATAAAATATATTGAAAAAAAAATAACTATATGTGGATGGGTAAATAAAAAAAGAAATTTTGGAAAAATAATTTTTTTAGATATAAGAGATAGAGAAGGATGTGTTCAGGTAGTTTTTTATAAAAAAAATAAAGAATTATTTAAAAAAGTTAAAAAAATTAAAGTAGAATTTTGTGTACAAATTTCTGGAATAGTAAAAGAAAGAAATAAAAAAAATAAAAACTTTAATTTATATACAGGAGAAATAGAAATTATTGCTGATATTTTAAATATTTTAAATACTTCTAAAAAACTTCCTTTAGATTTTGATTCTTTTTCTTCAATTAAAAATCGATTAAAATTTAGATATTTAGATATAAGAAAATCAAAAATAATTAAAAATTTAAATATTCGTCATTTAATTGTAAAAAATATTATTAATTTTTTAAATAAAAATAATTTTTGGAATATAGAAACTCCTATATTAACTAGTTCTACTCCAGAAGGTGCTCGTGATTATCTAGTTCCAAGTCGAGTTCATAAAGGAAAATTTTATGCTTTACCACAATCTCCTCAATTATTTAAACAATTATTAATGATATCAGGAGTAGATAGATATTATCAAATTGTTAAATGTTTTCGTGACGAAGATTTAAGATCTAATAGACAACCTGAATTTACTCAAATTGATATTGAAGCATCTTTTATAAGTAAATCAAAATTATGTAAAATAATAGAAAAAATGATTATTAAATTATGGTTAAAAATAAAAAATGTTACTTTAAAAAATATACAAAAAATATCTTTTAAAGAATCTATGAATCGTTTTGGAACAGATAAACCTGATTTAAGAAATCCTTTAGAAATAATTTCTGTAAAAAATATATTATTAAAAAGTTCTTTTTTTATTAAAAAATTTAATAAAAAAAAGCAAAGAATAGTTACTTTAAAAATACCTAATGTAAAAAATCTTACTTTAAAAAAAATAAATTCTTATATAGAAAAATTAAAAAAATATAAAATAAATGATATTATTTTAATTAAAGTTAAAGATATTAAATTAGGAAAAATTTTTACAAAAAATAAAGAATTTAAAAAAATTAATTTAAAAATTATTAAAAAAATAATTAAAAAAAATAAAGCCAATAAAAATGATTTTTTAATTTTAGCATATGATTCAAAAAAAATAATAAATAAAGCATTTGGAAAATTAAGAAATTTTATATCAAAAAATTTAAATTTAATTAATTTATCAAAATGGTCTGTAGTTTGGGTAAAAAACTTTCCTATGTTTAAAAAAAATAAAAATAATAGTTTTTCTACTACTCATCATCCTTTTACATTACCAAAATATAAAAATTTAAAAGAAATAGTTAAAAAACCTAAAAAAATTTTTTCTCATTCATATGATTTAGTTATAAATGGACAAGAAATAGGAGGAGGTTCTGTAAGAATTAATAATAAAAAAATACAAAAAAAAATTTTTAAAATTATTGGATTAACAAAAACTGAACAAAAAAAAAAATTTGGTTTTTTTTTAAATTCTTTAGAATATGGAACTCCACCTCATGCAGGAATAGCATTAGGATTAGATAGAATATCTATGTTATTAACAAATAGTAATAATATTAGTGATGTTATTGCATTTCCTAAAACTACTTCTGCTAATTGTTTAATTACAAAAGCTCCAAATATCGTAAAAAAAAATGATCTTAATGAATTAGGAATAAAAATAATAAAATAAAAATATTTTTGTTATTTTAATTTTTTATATTTTAAAAAAATGAATATTAAAAAATTTTTATAAAAATAAAATGAAATAATTAAATTAATTTTTTTATTAAAAAATGAAGTTTTAAAAAATTAAAGAAATTTTTTATTTAAAAAAATTAATTTATTTTAATATTTTTAAAAATTTTAAATTTTTTTAAAACTTAGTAACTTTTAAAATTCTCATAGTATTAGTATTTCCAGGTATTCCTTTAATATCTCCTTGTGTAATAATAACTATATCATTAAATTTTAAATATTTTTTTTCACATAATAACTTGATTGCTTTTTTAGAAGCTTCTAAACCTTGTTTTTTTGTTTTAAAAAAAATAGGAATTACTCCTCTATATAAAGCAGTTAATTTTAAAGTTTTAATATTTCTAGATAATGCAAAAATTGGTAGTCCAGAACTTATTCTTGAAGTAATTAATGCTGTTTTTCCTGATTCAGTCATAGTAATAATTGCTTTTACTCCATTTAAATGATTAGCAGAATACATAGTAGACATAGAAATAATTTCTTCAATACTATCAAAAGCAAGATTCATTCGATGTCTAGAAACATTCATACTTGGTATTTTTTCTGCTCCTTTACAAACTTTTGACATGGATATTACTGTTTCTACTGGATTTCTTCCTGAAGCTGTTTCAGAAGATAACATTACAGCGTCGCTTCCATCTAAAACAGCATTTGCAACGTCCATAACTTCTGCTCTTGTAGGAACTAAATTAAATATCATAGATTCCATCATTTGTGTTGCTGTAATAACAACTCTATTAAGTTGTCTAGCTTTTCTAATAAGTTTTTTTTGCATACCTGCTAATTCTGGATCTCCAATTTCAATTCCTAAATCTCCTCGTGCTACCATAATTGCATCTGAAGCTAAAATTATTTCTTGAATTATTTGATCATTATGAACTGCTTCAGCTCTTTCTATTTTTGCAATAATTTTTGCATTACTTCCAGCTTTTTTCATTAATTTTCTTGCTATTTCTAAATCTTTAGCGCATTTTGGAAAAGAAATTGCTAAATAATCTACTTTAATTTTAGATGCAGTAATTATATCTCTCCTATCTTTATTAGTAATAGAACCTGCATTTAATCCTCCTCCTAATTTATTAATTCCTTTGTTATTTTCTAAAAAACCTCCAATTAAAACTTTAGTATATATTTTTGTTTTTTTTACATTTAATACAACTAATTGTATTTTTCCATCATCTAATAATAAAATATTTTTTATAAAAATATCTTTAATTAAATTTTTATAATTAAATCCTACTTTTTTTTTATTTCCTAATTTATTTTTATAAGAATAATCTAAAATAAAAGAATCTCCTTTATTTAAAAAAATTTGATTGTTTTTAAATTTAGAAATTCTTATCTTAGGTCCTTGTAAATCACCTAAAATAGCAATATTACTACCTGTTTCTTTAATTATTTTAAAAGCTCTTTTTGCTCTTTTTATATGTTCTTCTTTAGTTCCATGAGAAAAATTTAATCTTAATACATTAGCACCAGATAAAATAATTTTTTTTAGAACATCATCTGAATCAGTTGAAGGTCCTAGTGTAACAACAATTTTTGTTCTTCTAATTCTATTAAACATTTTAATAATCCTAAAAATTTTTTATATTTTAAGAAAAATTTTTTTTTATATGTTAATTTTATATAATATAAAATAAATATTTATAAAATTTTTTATTAAAAAATATATTTATTAAAAATATTATAAATATATTAAAAATTTTTTTAAAATAATATAAAATATTTATTATAAATTAACTTTTATCAAAAAAAAACATAATTTATATTAAAAAATAATTTTATATAAAATATTGTTATTTTAAAAAAATTTTTAATTTTATATTAATTTATAGAAAATTATATTTATATAATAAAATATAAATTTATTTAAAAAAATTTTAATTAATAAAAATTTTTATAATTTAATAAATAGGAAATATAGTGATTTCTAAAAAAATAAAAGCATATGATTTAGTTATTTTTGGAACTAAAGGTGATTTAGCAAGAAAAAAGTTACTTCCTTCTTTATATAGATTAGAAAAATTAAATAAATTATATAAAGATACAAGAATTATTGGAATTGGTAGAGCTAATTGGAAAAATAAAGAATATAAAAAAATAGCAAAACAATCTATTTATAATTATAATAATAAAATTTTAGAAAAAAATATTTGGAAAAAATTTAGTTCTAGATTACATTTTTTAAATATAGATGTAAATGATATAAACAATTTTCATAAATTAAAAAAATTATGTAACAAAAAAAAAAGAATTATAATTCATTATTTTGCTATGCCTCCAAGTATTTTTGGAATTATTTGTAAAGGTTTAGGAAAATTTAATTTAAATTCTAATAAAAATAGAATAATTATAGAAAAACCTATTGGAACTTCATTAAAAACTTCAAAAAAAATTAATAATACAATAGGAAAATATTTTTTAGAAAAACAAATATTTAGAATAGATCATTATTTAGGAAAAGAAACTATTTTAAATTTAATTGCTTTAAAATTTTCTAATTCTCATTTTTTTACTAATTGGAATAAAAATACTGTTGATCATATTCAAATTACAGTTTCTGAAGAAGTAGGAATAGAAGGAAGATGGAGTTATTTTGATAAAGTTGGACAAATGAAAGATATGATTCAAAATCATTTATTACAAATATTATCAATAATAGCAATGTCTCCTCCAGATAATTTAAAAGCAAATAATATTCAATTAGAAAAATTAAAAGTTTTAAAATCATTATCTATAATTAACAGAGATAACATAAATGAATTTACTGTGCGAGGACAATATACTTCAGGATTATTAAAAAATTTAAAAGTTCCTGGATATATTAATGAAATAGGATCTATAAAAAATAGAAATACTGAGACTTTTGTTGCAATTAAAGTGAATATTAAAAATTCACAATGGAATAATGTTCCTTTTTATTTAAGAACTGGAAAAAGAATGCCTATTAAAAAATCTGAAATTGTAATTTTTTTTAAACCAAATTATTTAAATTTATTTAAAAAAAATAATGAAAATAAACTTTTAAATAAAATGGTTATAAATTTACAACCAAATGAAGGTATTGATATTTATATTAACAATAAAGTTCCAGGATTAGATTCAAATTTTAAACTAAAACAAATTAAATTTAAATTTAGTTATCAAAAAGAATTTAAAAATTTATATTTATATGATGCTTATGAAAGATTATTATTAGAGAGTTCTTTAGGAAATCAATCTTTATTTGTTAGTAAAAAAGAAATAGAAGCTTCATGGAAATGGGTGGATTCTATTATTAAATCTTGGAAAAAAAAAAAATCGAAAGTTGAATTTTATAAAGCTGGAACCTGGGGTCCTGAATCTTCTAATTATCTTTTAAAAAAAGATGGAAGATCATGGAATAAAATTTAATAAATATTTATTTTTTTATCAAAAAATTATTTTATTTTTTCTTTTTTTTTTTTAATTTTTTAAAAATATTTATATATAAATATATTATTTAATAATCATTAAAAAAATTTTTTATTAAAGGAAAAAATATGAATCGAATATTTTTAGTTTCATTAACTAATATATCTGTTTTAAGTATAATTTCTATAATTTCTTGTTTATTTGGAATACATTTTAATAAATTAACAAAAGTTATTATATCAACTTTTTTATTTGGATTTGGAGGTGCTTTTGTTTCATTACTATTTTCAAAAAGAATTTCTATGTTTTCAACTGGTTCAAAAATAATTGTTAATCCTAAAAATAAATCTGAAAAATGGATATTAAAAATAATAAAAAAACAATCTTCAAAATTAAAATTAAAGACTCCTGAAACAGCAATATATCAATCTGATAATATAAACGCTTTTGCTACAGGACCAACGAAGAATTCATCTTTAATTTCTGTATCTTCTGGATTGTTAAAAAAAATGCCTAAAAATGAAATAAAAGCTGTAATTGCTCATGAAATGACACATATTTCTAATGGAGATATGGTTACTATGACATTAATACAAGGTACTGTAAATACATTTGTAATTTTTTTATCTAAAATAATTATTTATTTTTTATCAAATATTTATTTAAAAGATAAAAAAAAAATTAATTTTTTAAAAAAAAAATCTATAACTCGTACAATTTTTTCATTTTTTTTACAAACAATGTTTGGAATTTTTTCAAGTATTGTTGTGATGTGGTTTTCTAGAAATAGAGAATTTTATGCTGATGCAGGTTCAGCTAAATTAGTAGGAAGAAAAAATATGATTGCAGCTTTAAAAAAATTAAAATTAAATTCAAAAAAAATTGTTGAACCAAAAAATATTTCTTCCTTATGTATTGATAATAATTATAATCCTTTTTTAAATCTTTTAAAATCTCATCCTCCATTAGATAGTAGAATTGATGCTTTAAATAAAAAAAAATATATGTAATAAAAATTTTTATAAATAAAAATTTAAAAAAAAACAAAAATAAAAGTTTTTAAAAAATAAAGAAAATGTTTAAATATTGTTTTTTATTTAAAAATCCTCTATGATAAGATTAATGAATATTATTTAATAAAATTCATATTTTTTATTTATATAATACATAGTAATTTTGTTATAATGTAAATTTTTAAGGATATTGTAATGTCAAAGATTAAAGGCCAAGTAAAATGGTTTAATGAAGCAAAAGGTTTTGGATTTATTACTCCTGAAGATGGTAGTAAAGATGTTTTTGTTCATTTTTCTTCTATTCAAGGCGAAGGATTTAAAACTTTATCTGAAGGTCAAAACGTAGAATTTGAAATTCAAGAAGGACAAAAAGGACCTTCTGCTGTAAATGTTTTTGCAATTTAATAAAAAATTGTTTATTTAAAATTTTATTAAAAATTTTTTAAAACATTGAAAATTTTTAAATAACCTCTGTTATAAATACGGAGGTTTTAATAAATATTTTAAAAATTTTTTTTTAAAAATTTTTTATATAATATTAAAAAATAAAAATTTATAAATTTTTATTAAATTAATACCCAAAAATTTAATTAACTTTAATTCATAAATATATTTTTATAAAAATTTCTTTTATTTTATGGAGTATTTAATGACATTTACTTTAGACCCGTCAGCTTGGACTGGTTTATTAGCATTAATAGTTATTGAAATAGTATTAGGTATTGATAATTTAATTTTTTTAACAGTTTTAGTTAAAAAGTTAAATCCTAAACAAAGAAAAAAGGCTAGAATTATTGGTTTAATATTATCACTTTTTATAAGAATTTCTTTTCTTATATTTATATCATGGTCCACTTCTCTTACTAATCCTATTTATTCTAACCAATATATTACTTTATCTATTAGAGAAATTGTTTTATTAATTGGTGGAATATTTTTATCTTTAATTTCTTTAATAGAACTAAATGAAAATTTATATAATAAAAATATAAAAAAGAAAAAAAATAATAAATATTCAAATTTTTGGATAATTATTTTTCAAATAGTAATTTTAGATACAATATTTTCTTTAGATTCAATTGTTACAGCAATTGGAATTGTAAATAATTTATTTGTTATGATTTTAGCTGTTATTATTTCTATAATGGTTATGTTATTTATTTCTAAATCATTACAAAAAATTGTTGATAAATATAAAACTATTATTGTATTATGCTTAAGTTTTTTATTAATGATTGGAGTTAGTTTAATATGTGAATCTTTAGGATTTTACATTTCTAAAACATATTTATATGTAGCTATTATATTTTCTATTTGTATTGAACTATTTAATCAAATATCTAAATATAATTTTTCTTTATATCAATGTAAAAGACCTATTAGAATTAGAGTATTAGAAACTATTTTAAAAATTATTAAAAAAGATAAAAAAAATAAAAAGATTTTTAAAAAAATGCATAATTTTAATCATGATAATTATGATTCTAAAGAATATATTAATTTCAAAAAAGAAGAAAAATATATGATTTATAATCTTATAAACTTAGCTATTCGACCTATAAAAAGTATCATGACTCCAAGAATGGAAATTTCATGGATAAATATAAAAGAATCGCATAAAAAAATAAAAAAACAATTATTAGATACCCCTCATAGTTTATTTCCAATATGTAAAGGAAATTTAGATAAAATTATAGGAGTTGTTCGAGCAAAAGAACTATTTTCAATTATTGAAAATAAGAAAAAAATATTAGATTGTTTATCTAGAAATACCCCTATTTTTATTTCAGAAAAATTAAATCCAATAAAATTATTAAAAATTTTAAAAAAGTCTAAAGGAAATATGGTTATTGTTTTAAATAAATTTAATATTGTTCAAGGTTTAATTACTCCATTAGATTTTTTAAAAGCTATTGCTGGAGATTTTCCAGATGCTGATGAAACACCAGATATTACTAAAGAAAAAAATGGTTGGTTAGTAAAAGGACATACAAATTTACATTATATTCAACAAGTATTAAATACCAAAAATTTGATTGATAATAACAATGTTCATGCTTCGATTGCTGGTTTATTAATTGAAAAAAAAGGAAATATTCCTGTTTCAGGAGATATTATTAATATATCTTCATTTAATTTTCATATTATAAAAGTAAAAAATTATAAAATAGATCTTGTAAGAATTACTAAAAATTCAAAAAAAAATAATGAAAAAATCTTATAATTTATTTATAAAAAATTTTATATAAATAAGTTATAAAAATATTAATATATTACAATTTAAAAAAATTTTACTATTATGAAGTTATTAACTTTTGATATGACTTTAAATTTATGTTCAATAGCTTTAAAAAAAGATAAAAAAATAGATCAAATATATCAATTTTCTTATAAAAATAATAATAAAATGATTATTTGTATGATTCAAAAAATTTTATTTAAAAATTCAATTTTAATTAAAGAAATTGATTATATTGCTTTTTCGAAAGGACCGGGATCTTTTACTGGAATTAGAATTGCAACAAGTGTAGCAAAAGGAATTTCAATAGGATTAAAAATTCCATTAATTGGAATTTCTACATTAAAAATTTTAGCTGAACAAGCTAAAAGAAAAACTTTAAAAAAAAATTTTATAATTTTAATGTATGCAAATAAAAAAAATATTTATTGGGGTCAATATTTATTTAAAAATGAAAAATGGATACTAATAAAAAAAGAATTATTTATTTCTAATAAAATTGCTTTAAAAAAATTAAAAGAAATAAAAAAGAAATGGAATATTATACAAAATGTAAATTTTTCTTTTTTAAATAATTATAAAAAAAAAAAAATATTTAATATTAGTAATCCATTTGCTATAGATATAATACCTTTAGCATTGCAAATTATTAAAAATAATAAAAATTTAAAAAAAACTATAATTCCAAATTATTTAAATAACAAAATTAATAATTAAATTCATAATAATCATTATTAAAAAAATAAATATTTTCTAATAAAAAAATAATTTTTTTATTAGAAAATTATTTTGGTAATTTAACATTTAATTCTAATACTGAAATATTATTATTTTTTTTATCATATTCAACTGTAATAGATTTTTTATCAATTTTAATATATTTACAAATTGTTTTTAAAATTTCTTTTTTTAAAGCAGGAATATAATTTGGTTGTTTAGTATTTTTTTTTTGTTCAGCAATAATAATTTTTAATCTTTTTTTTGCTATAATAGCTGTTTTTTTTTTTTTAAATAAAAAAAAATCTAAAAGAGTCATAATTATCTTCCAAATAAACGTTGAAAAAAAGTTTTTTTTTCTTTTATAAAACGAAATTCAATAGTTTCTCCTAATAACCTTTTAACTACATCTTGGTAAGCTTGTCCTGCATTAGATTTTGAATTTAAAATAACTGGAGATCCTTTGTTAGACGCTTTTAAAATAGATAAATCTTCTGGAATTACACCTATTAATGGTATTCTTAAAATATCTAATACATCTTCTACACTTAACATATCTCCTGAATAAACTTTATTCGGAGAATATCTATTTAATAATAAATATTCTTTTACAGGATCTTTTTGTTCTTTAGCTCGTTTAGATTTAGACGAAAGGATACCTAAAATTCTATCTGAATCTCGAACTGAAGAAATTTCTGGATTAGTAGTAATTATTGCTTCATCAGCAAAATATAAAGCTAATAAAGCTCCTCTTTCTATTCCTGCAGGAGAATCACAAATAATAAAGTCAAAATTCATTTTTAATAATTTTTTAAAAACTAATTCTACACCTTCATAAGTTAAAGAATCTTTATCTTTAGTTTGAGAAGTAGGTAAAATAAATAAATTTTTTGTATATTTATCTTTAATTAAAGTTTGATTTACAGTTGATTCTCCTTGAATAATATTTATAAAATCATAAACTACTCTTCTTTCACAACCCATAATTAAATCTAAATTTCTTAATCCTACATCAAAATCAATAACTACAGTTTTTTTTCCAGATTGAGCTAAACCAGTAGCAATTGATGCGCTTGAAGTAGTTTTTCCAACTCCTCCTTTACCAGATGTAATTACAATAATACGAGTCATTTCTTAATATTTCCTTAAATTTAAGATTTAAAGTAATTATAATTTTTTTATATTAATAATTCCTTTTTTTAAAAATATTTGAGCAGATTTATTTAAAATATTTTTTGGAATTAAATCCATTAAACAATACTCTCCAGAAATAGATAATAATTCTGAATATAAATTAGTACAAAATATTCTTCTAGTAGAATCTCCATGAGCTCCAGCTAAAGCTCTTCCACTTAATTTTCCATAAACATGAATATTTCCATCAGCAATTAATTCAGATCCTTCATTGACATTATTTATAATTATTAAATCAGATTTTTTTGCATATATGGTTTGACCTGAACGTATAGTATTTTTATAAATTATACTTTTAAATAATATTTTATTTTTTATTGATTTTTTTTTTAAATTTATTAATTTTCTTGTATTTGAAAAAATTGGTAATCCTAATTTTTGAATTATTTTTTTTAAATATAAATCATAACACTCACTAATTCCTATTATTAAAAATCCACTAGACAAAATTACTTTCTGAATTTTAATCCAATTAGAATTTTTTGGAAATAAAGATAAATTTACAATAATTGGAGCATTTTTAAAAAATTTAGGAGATTCCTTTATTTTTTTTTGTAAAGCATCATAAATTTTATTTACTTTATTACTTTTTAAATAAAGAATTAATGTAGTAAAAACACTACCTTTAAAAGTAATTGGTATTTTTTTAAATTTTTGATTCATAATATAAATTACATAATTTTTTTTATTTTTTTATAAAAATATTTATAAAATATTAACATGTATATAAATTAATATCATTAAATAAAAAATATAAAAAAATTAGGAGATAAAATTTTGAATTTAAGTAAGCCAAGTCAATTAATATTAATTCATAAAAAAATTTTTTCGAAAAAAAAAGTAATTTTTTCTGGAAATATAGAAGATTCTTTACCTGAAATATTAAAAACAAAAAATAAAATAATACACGTTCAAAAATATCATTTTTTAAAATATTTAAAAAATTTAAAAAAAAAAAATATTTATATTCGTTTTTTAATTAAAAAAAAAAAAATACAAAAATATAATACAATAATTTATTTTTTTTCTAAAAATAAAAAAGAAACATTATTTCAATTAAAAAATATTATTTCTTCTCTAAAAAAAAAATCAATAATTTTTCTTGTTGGAGAAAATAAAAGTGGAATTAATAGTTTCGTTAATTTCTTTAAAAAAAATATAAATTTTAAAAAATTAAATTATGGAAGAAAATGTACTATATATTTTTATATAATTAATAAAAAATATAAATTTAATTTAAAAAAATATTATAAAATTCATTATTTAAAAAATATTCCTATAATATTTTTACCAGGAGTTTTTGGTTACAAAAAAATAGATGAAGGAAGTAAATTTTTATTTTCTTTATTATATAAAAAAAAAATAATTAAAAAAAGTATTCTTGATATTGGATCAGGATCAGGAATTCTTTCAATTCCTTTTGCAAATAAAAAATATAAAAATAAAATAACTTTATCTGATAGTTGTTTAACTTCTTTAAAATGTTCTAAAAAAACTTTTAAATTAAATAATTTTAATGGAAAATTTAAAATAAGTAATTTTTATTCTAATATTAAAAAAAAATTTGATTTAATAATTTCTAATCCTCCATTACATAAAAATTTAAAATTTTCTACTAATTTTATTAAAGAAATTATTTATAAGGCAAAATTTCATTTAAAAAAAAATGGAAAACTTATAATAGTATCTAATAGAAATTTAACTTGTGTTAAATATATTAAAAAAAAATTTAAAAAATTTAAAATTTTAAAAGAAAATAAAAAATTTAAAATTTTTCAAGGATCAATGAATTAAAAATTTTTAATACCCGAAGCGGGACTTGAACCCACAAAGTTATAAATAACCGAGGGATTTTAAGTCCCTTGTGTCTACCAATTTCACCATTCGGGCAATTTTTTTTAAAAAAGATAATAAGAAAAATTAATTTAATTTTTTTTAGATATATTTTTTTTGAGGCGCACCTCGGAATCGAACCGAGTTATACGGATTTGCAATCCGCTGCATAATTCCAGTCTGCCAATGCACCTAATTATAATTATTTTTTATATAATTTTAAAAAAAAATTTTTATTACTTTTTATATATATAACAAATAAAATTAAAATGTCAATATATCTTTTATAATATATAAAAAAAGTTATTTAAAAAAATAAACTTTACATTTTATTTAATTGTATTTAATATGTATAAAATTAAAAATTCTTAATATATTTAAGAATTTTTTAATTTTTAATAAAATTTTTAAAAAAAAGGAGGGATGGCCGAGTGGTTTAAGGCAGCGGTCTTGAAAACCGCCGATGAGAAATCATCCGAGAGTTCGAATCCCTCTCCTCCAAAAAAAAAAAAAAAAAACAAATAAAAAAAATAATAAAATTATTTCATTTTTTAAAATAAATTTTTATCTATAAATTTTTAAAAAAATTTAAAAATAAAAATTAAAATTATTTTTTCTATAAAATATTATTTTTTAATTTTTCTATAAACATTTTAAAATATTTTTTATAATAATTATAAAATTTTTTAAAACTTTTTTCTTTAGAAGAATTATTTTTAGAAATTGGTGATGAGTTCTTTTTTTTTGGTAATTTAAAATTTTTTAAAGAATCTTCTAAATCTTTTTGAAGTTGAAGAATATCAATAGTTTTTTTATTTAAAAATTTATATTTAAACATTTTTGGTATTATGTTATCAAAATTATATGTAATATTAAAATCTAATATACTTGAATTATCTGCATCGTATTTATAATTTTTTTCATTAAAAAAACTTGATTTTTTTGAAAATTCAAATGTAGATATTAAATTATCACTTATTTGATATGAAATTCCTGCGCCAAAAATTGGAAAAAGATTATTTTTTATAGATAAACTTTTATCTTTTAGATTAGAAAACAATATATCTTTAGATATATTTAAAGAAAGCCCTAATCTTGTAGAAAAATCTATGCTAGATGTTAAAGGACATGTAAATCTTGTAGATAATTCTATATTCTTTTTAATAGGAAAATTTCGTTTTTTTATTTTTTCAAATAATTTATTAAATAAAATATCATTGTTTATTTTTTCTTTTTTAAAATTAAGTTTATTATTTCTTTTTTTTTCTTCTTTTAAAGCAATATCTTTAAGATCTTCTTTATTTATAATTCCATTATTTTCTTTTTTTTGTTCTTTATCTTTTAAAATTTTTTCATTTATATATATATTATTTAAATATTTTTCATTTTTTATATTATAATTCTGATCAAACATTGAACGTATGTCAAGATTATTTTTTTCACTTCTAGAAGATATAGGAGTATTATATGCAAACTCTATTCCAAAATTTTTACTATATTTATATCCAGCATATACTCCTATTAAAATATTTTTATAAGGATTATTAATAATCTGATAATTATCTATCATTTTTTCAATATTATCATTAACTTTATGTTTAATAATATTAATTTTTGAACCAAAATAAAAAGAATTTTCATGATTAAAACTTTGTGCGTGTGCTGTTGTAACAAATCCACTTAATAAAAGAGAAATAAAAATAGATTTATTTTTCATTATTCACTCCAATTTAAATTATAAAAAATTTTAAAAAATATGTAATTTATTATTTTATTTTTTTAACATTAACTTTAAATATAATATATTTTTATAAAAAATTAAAAAAAATATTATAAAAATTTATTTTTTATATAAATAAATTAAAAAATTTCAAAAATAAATATTTAATTAATAAATAAAATTTCATAAATTTTTAATTTAATTGTAAAATATTAAATGAAATTAAATTTTTAAATATTTACTTAAAAAATAAATTTTTATATTATATGTTTATATAAAAGATATTATTTTATTTTAAATAAAAAAAATTGTTTTTACAAAAACTATAATTTGGTAAATTAAAAATGAATAATTCAATCAAAAAAAATTCTATTTTAAGTTTTTTTAATAATAATATTAATAAATTTAAAAATAAAAAAATTAATAAAAAAAAAGAATATTTTTATAAATGTGTTAATGATAGATTTTTAGAAATTTTAAAAAAAAGTATAAAAGAAAATGATTTAAAAGAATCAAATTTAGATAATTTTTACAAAAAAAATTCTTTATTTGTTAATTCATCAAATAATTTTAATAAATCAGAAAATATAAATGAATTAAATAAACCATCAATTTCTGTTGAAAATTATAAATATCTTATAAATAAAGAAGTTCTTGTACCTAGTTCTATTATTGTTTTTGATAAAAATCCACTAATAATATCAGGAAAATTTTCTAAAAATTCTCCTTATGTTAGAATAGTAATTTATGATGAAAATAGAAATATTATTTTTTCAAAAGAAATAGGATCTTCAAAAAAAGGAGAAAAAATTTTTATTATTAATAAAAAAGATATAGATAAAAAATATTTAATTTCAGAAACAGGAAAATATCACGTTTATTATTTTACGATGTTAGCTAAAAATGATATTGAAATTATTCCATGTATACAATATAGTAAAGCAGTAATTAGAAATGTATATTTAAAAGATGACAAATTATGGGCAGATTTAGGTCCTCTAGGCCAATGTTTGTTAAATCAAATTGAAAAATTTTTATAAAAATAAATATGA